>NZ_JBQOUX010000071.1:0-42062 GCF_052216785.1 Streptomyces sp. JW3
GGCCGGGACCGTCACCGACGGTCCCGGCCCCCGGCGCTTTCCGGTTCAGACCCGGTCGGCCGCGATCAGCACGTACTGGAAGGAGCCGTCCCGGTAGGAGTTGATGAACGCCTCCTCGATCCCGGTGACCAGCGAGGAGGTGGCCCGCAGCTCCCAGTAGGGCAGCGTCTCGGGGGTCAGGTCCACGATGGTCTGCGGCACCAGCCGGTTGTCGGCCATGGCCCGCAGGTACTCACGTCGGGAGTGGATGTTGCACTCGAAGTGGGCGTTGATCTCGGAGACGTACTTGGACGGCTGCCCGTAGCGCGGGTTCCAGCAGCCGGTGATCGTCACGTACCGGCCGCCCACCTTGAGGAACCGGGAGTGCTCGGCGAACAGGTCGTGCAGGTCGACGTACATGCTCGACTCGTTGTTCCACGAGGCGGTGACGCTGCCCTTCTCGAAGGGCGTGTCCAGCATGTTGCACACCCGCGAGCGGACGTGGTCCTCGAGGCGCAGCTCCCGGGCCCGCCGGTTGCCGAAGTCGGCCTGCGCGGCGGACAGGGTGACGCCCTCGACCTGGCAGCCGAAGCGCTGGTGGGCCATCACCATGGACCCGCCGCGCCCGCAGCCGGCGTCCACCAGGGTGTCGCCGGGTCCGACCGTGCCGAGGTGGCCGAGGAGGAACTCGGCCTGCGCGGACTCCAGCCGGTGCAGTTCGGCGATCAGTTTCTTCTCGTACTCGCTGTGCGCCGGGTCGCCGAGCGCGGCGTGGTCGACGGCGCCGATGCCGTAGTGGTGGTGGTAAAGCCCGTCCACGTCGCCGAGGCGCAGGTTGACCGGCCTGGCCTCGTTGTTCCAGTAGCGGGCGATGTCCTCCTGGTAGGGGGTCGCCGGGGCCGGGATCTTGGCCGCGCGGGTGGAGGTGGTTTCAGTCGTCACAGGGGTTTCCGTTCGTCACCAGAAATCGGGCAGGCGGTAGCGGTAGGTGTTGGTGCGGTGCCAGTCGTGGTTGCCGTCCACCCAGGCGGCCACGCCGCGCAGGAAGCGCAGCACGGTGGGCAGCGGACAGGCCGCGGCGAGGTCGGCCGCGGCGGCCTCGAAGGCACGCATCAGCTCGTTGTGGATCTCGACCGCCTTCAGATACGCGTCGCGCTCCGCGAGTCGCTCGCGTTCGGCCAGCACCACCGGCAGGTTCAGGTGCAGGCCGGGGCTGTCGAGTTCCTTCGTGTACGAGTAGAGGTCGTTGACGATGGTGGTCGCGTTGCCGGCCAGCGCGATGACCCGCTGCATGTCCGGCCGGGCGTGCAGGTCGGCGGGGAGTTCGTAGCCGCCGACGGTGTCGGTGATCGTCGGGCAGGGTCGGAAGTTGTTGAACTGGCGCATCGCCAGGTACTCCCAGACCTCCGGGACGTGCCCGGTCTGCGCCCAGGCGGCCTCGGCGAGATAGCCCAGGTGCAGCCGGGCCATGTCGTGCCGGTAGCGGTCGGACTGGGAGGGCGTGGCGGCGCGCGTGAAGTAGTCCATCGCGCTGCGGTACGCCCGGCGCGGGGCGTCCGAGGTGAGCGACTCGGCCCACGCCGGGGCGTACTCCGCGGTGGTGTGCAGAGGGTCGAGCGCCGTGTGCGCGAGCAGCAGGCGCCCGCCGAGACCGACGGGTGAGCCGCCGTGGTCCTCGCAGTAGCAGTCGTCCACCGCGTTCTCCGCGACCATCAGCCGGGTGGCGAGCATCAGGTGGTCGACGGTCGGCGCGTCGGGGTGGCAGCCGACCATGTAGCTGCCGACCGAGAAGCCGTCGAACTGGCCCGCCCACTCCTCGGGGTAGAGCCGCACCTCGTCCTCGGCCCAGAGCTTGATCCGGCGGCTCACCTCCGCGACGCGCGCCGGGTCGGGCTCCGGGACGGGGTGGAAGTACAGCCCGGGGACGGCCCGCCCCTCGGCCGGCGGGAGCGCCGGGCCCGGTTCCGGGAGCGCGGACCTCAGCCGCTCGGCCAGGGAGAGCGCGGCGGTGCCCGGACCGCTGGGCCCGTGCAGGACTCGCTGGAGAGCGTCGGGCACGTCGGGTGCGGGGGGTGTCTCCGGTTCGGCGGAGGCGGCCGCCGGTGCGGGCGGTGGTGGCGCGGGCGGGTGCGGGAGGCCGACCGGTGGATGCAGCGCGGCCAGGAAGTCCGGGGCCGGCGGCCGCGGCGGGGGTGGTTCCAGGGGCCCGGTGTCGGGCATCCGTGGCTCCTTGCTCCAAGAGGGGCGGGGGGTAGGGGGGAGTGGGAGGTCAGTCCCGGCCGGGGGCGATCCGCACGTTCTCCAGCACGCCGAGCGCGTCCGGCAGGAGGACCGCGGCGGAGTAGTAGGTGCTGACGAGGTAGGAGGTGACCGCCTGGTCGTTGACGCCCATGAAGCGCACCGACAGGCCCGGTTCGTACTCGTCCGGCAGACCGGTCTGCCGCAGACCGATGACGCCCTGGTTCTCCTCGCCGGTGCGCATCGCGATGATGGAACTGGTCTGCTGCTCGCTGATCGGGATCTTGGAGCAGGGCAGGATCGGCACCCCGCGCCAGGCCGGCACGGACTGTCCGCCGAGGTCGACGTGGTCGGGATAGATCCCGCAGGCGTTGAAGCCGCGCCCGATCGCGGCGATGGTCCGCGGGTGGGCGAGGAACAGCTTGGTGCCGCGCCGGCGGCAGAGCAGCTCGTCCATGTCGTCCGGGGTCGGCGGGCCGGAGCGGGGCTGGAGGCGCTGCTTGTAGTCGGCGTTGTGCAGCAGCCCGAACTCGCGGTTGTTGATCAGCTCGTACTCCTGGCGCTCGCGCAACGCCTCGACGGTGAGCCGGAGTTGTTCCTCGGTCTGGTTCATCGGGCCGTTGTAGAGGTCGGCGACCCGGGTGTGGACGCGCAGCACGGTCTGGGCGACGGAGAGTTCGTACTCGCGCGGCTTCGCCTCGTAGTCGACGAAGGTGGCCGGCAGCTCGGCCTCGCCGACGTGCCCGGCGGACAGCGCGATCTCGGCCTCGCCGTGCTTGTTCTGCCGCTGCCGCGCGGCGGAGCCGAACTCCTCGACGTGCGCGCGGAGGCCGGGCGCCGCGTCCCGGACGGCGGCGAAGTCGGCGCCCGAGAGGGTGAGCAGGGTGCCGGAGGTCTCGGCGGTGACCGTGCGGTCGTGGCGGGCGTCGGGGTCCAGCAGGGCGTTCGCGCCGAAGTGGTCGCCGTCCGCGAGCACCCCGACGCCGGCCTCGTCGCCGTACGGGCCCGCGGCGGTCTGCCGGACCCGGCCGTGGGCGATGAGATGGACGCGGTCCGCCGGGGCGCCGCGCTCGGCGAGGACGTCACCCGGCCCGAAGTCGCGCTGCGCGCAGCGGTCGGCGAGCGCGGTGAGCACCTCGATGTCCTCGAACCCGCGCAGCAGGGCCAGTTCGCCCAGCTCCCGGGGGATCACCCGGACCGCGGCGCCCTCCTGCACGAACTCGATGCGGCCGTCGCCGACGGTGTGGCGCAACCGCCGGTTGACCCGGTAGGCGCCGCCCTTGGTCTCGACCCAGGGGAGCATCCGCAGCAGCCAGCGGGAGGTGATCTCCTGCATCTGCGGGGCGGACTTGGTGGTGGTGGCGAGGTTGCGGGCGGCGGCGGTGCTCAGGGACTGCTGCGGCACGGCCGCCGCGGCCGGTGCTTCAGGACTGCTGTCGACGGTCATGGAGAGGGGCTGCTCCTTGCGTGGGACTGGGGCGGGGAGGATCGCGGAATCCGTCCACCCGCAGGAACGTAGTCGCGGGCCGGGGCGTGTCGGCCCGGGAAGGCAGCCGCTTACCTCGAAACGGTGACAATCACTTGAATGCGGTTTATCGGTGCGGTGGGCGACATCGCGCCACGGTGGCGCCGATCAGTCTCACTCGTTCGTGGCTCGTCGCCCGGTGGGGCCCCGGGTAGGGGTCCTGCCGGAGGCGATCGATGGAACAGACTGTGTCGGAACAGGCCGTGCTGCGTCCCAAGCCGATGCCGGGCCGCGATCCCGGCGGCGGTACCGGACCGGTTCCCGCGCGGCCGCCGGAGCGCCGGCCGCGGCGCCGGTTCGGCACCGTGCTGTGCGGCCTGCTCGCCGGGACGGTGCTGGTGCTGGCCGGGGCGGGGATCGGGGCGATGGGCAGCACGGCGCTGGGCATGAGCGAACTGGCCGAGCTGCGGCAGCGGGGCGGGATCCCGGCCGCCGCGCCGCCCGCCACGGTGGCCGCCGCGCCGAGCGCCGGTCCGTCCGCCGCCGGTCCGTCCGCCGCGCCGTCGCCCGGTGCGGCGCTCGGCGTGGCGGCGGTGGACGACGCCGGCCCCGGCGCGCTGGTGGTGGGCGTGCACGCGCCCGGCCCGGGGGACTCGGCGGGCCTGGTCCGCGGTGACGTCGTACTGGCGTTCGGTACGGCCCGGGTCGACTCCGCCGCCGACCTGGCCCGCGCGGTCGCCGCAGCCCGCCCCGGGGACGAGGTGAAGCTGACGGTGCGGCGGGCCGGCGGCGGCTACCAGCAGCTCGTCGTGGTGCCGGGCGTGCTCACCTGAGCCCGGGGAGCCCGGGGAGCCCGAGGAGCCCGAGGAGCCCGGCCGCGGGGGCGGGACCTGCGGGGCGCCGGAATCGGCTCGCGTCGGCCCCGCGCGGCGGGCAGGATGCTGCCGTGGTCCTTCACCCGTCCAGGCCAGGGAGGCTCGGATGACCGGCACTGCGCCCGCCCCGTTCACCGCCGACGACTACCGGGCGCGCCTGGAGCGCGCCGCGCGGGCGGCGGCCGACGCCGGTCTGGCGGGGTTGCTGGTGGCACCGGGCCCGGACCTCGTCTGGCTCACCGGCTACACGCCCACCGCGGCCACCGAGCGGCTCACCCTGCTGGTGCTCGCCCCGGGACAGGACCCGGTCCTCGTCGTCCCGACGCTGGAGGCCGCCGACGCCGAGAAGGCACCCGGCGCGCCCGCCCTGACCCTGCGCGACTGGACCGACGGCAAGGACCCCTACGCGATCACCGCCGCCCTGCTGGACGGCTCGGGGCGGTTCGGCGTCAGCGACAACGCCTGGGCGCTGCACCTCCTGGCGCTCCAGCGCGCCCTGCCCGGCACCTCGTACGCCGCTCTCACCGAGGCGTTGCCGATGCTGCGCGCGGTCAAGGACGCGGCGGAACTGGCACGGCTCGCCGCCGCCGGCGCGGCGGCCGACGCCACGTTCGAGGAGATCCGGAACGTGCGTTTCGGCGGTCGCCGGGAGGCGGAGGTGGCCGCCGACCTCGACCGGCTGCTGCGCGCGCACGGACACTCGGTGGTGGACTTCACCATCGTCGCCGCCGGGCCGAACGGCGCCGACCCGCACCACGAGGCCGGCGACCGGGTCATCGCGGACGGCGACATGGTCGTCCTCGACTTCGGCGGACTGCTGGGCGGCTACGGCTCCGACACCTCCCGCACGGTGCACGTCGGTACGCCCACGGACGAGGAGCGCCGGGTGCACGACATCGTGCGCGAGGCCCAGGAGGCGGGGTTCCGGGCGGTGCGGCCCGGGGTCGCGTGCCAGGAGGTCGACCGGGCCGCCCGCGCGGTGATCGAGCGGGCCGGTTACGGGCCGTACTTCATCCATCGCACCGGGCACGGCATCGGGGTCACCACGCACGAGCCGCCGTACATGATCGAGGGCGAGCGGCAGCCCCTCGTGCCCGGGATGTGCTTCTCCGTCGAGCCCGGCATCTATCTCCCGGGCCGTTTCGGGGTACGCGTCGAGGACATCGTGACGGTGACGGAGGAGGGCGGCCGGCGTCTGAACGACTCCGAGCGGGAACTGGTCGTCGTGGACTGACCGGTCCCGCACCGGCCCCATCGTCCCCGCACGTCTCCGGAAGACAACGGCGCGACCATGACCCAGGCACCCACCCCCTCCGCGGCGACCGTCCGCCCCCTGGTCCGTTCCCTGCTCGGCGAGGACCGGGCCGGACCGGCGGACGGGCCCGAGGTCCGGCCGGTCGACGCGGGCGACACGGTCGACGCGGGCGAGGGCGGCGAGGCAGCCGCGGGGCGCGCGGGCAGCGTCTGGTGGGTCGGCGTCCGCCACGTGCTGCGGCTCGCGCCCGACCGGGAGGCCGCCGTCCGGCTCCGCCGTGAGCTGCGGCTGCGCGACCTGGTCCGGCCGTACCTGCCCGTCGCCGTGCCGGTGAGCGTGGCGCGCGGCGAGTGGGCGCCGGGGCTGCCCTGCACGCTGGACACCAGGGTGCCCGGCGGCCCGGCCGACGCGCACGAGGTGTCCGCGGTCGGCGAGACCGACCTGGCGGGCCTGCTGGGCGGGCTGCGCGAGGTGCCGGTCCGCCGGGCCGAGGCCCTCGGGGTGCCGCGGGCCGCCCCGCGGTCGCTGGAGGCGCTGCGCCGGGCCGCCGAGCGGGCCGCCGCGCGGCTGGCGCGGGCCGGTGAGTTCGACCCGGCCCGGCCGGCCCAGCTCACCCCGGCGGCCACCGCGCAGCTCGCCGCCCAGCCCGGCACCGCGGTCCTGGTCCACCACCGGCTCACCGCCGATCACCTGGTCCTCGACGCCGACGGCCGGGTGCGCGGGGTGCTGGGCTGGACCGGCGCGGTGGTCGGGGACCCCGCCGAGGACATCGCCGCGCTGGCGCTCGCCGTCGGTTCCCCCGCCGCCGTCCGCGCCGCCACCCTGGCCGGCTACGGCGCCCGCCCCTGCCTGCGCGGCCTGTGGCTGGCCCGCTGCGACGGCCTCCTGCACTGCGCCGAGGCCCTCACCGGCCCCGCCACCGAGCCGCCGGCCCTCCTCGCCGACCGCCTGCACCGCGCCTGGGAGCCGATCCTGCTGGAACGGGTCACCGAACTGCGCGAGGACGACGCCGAGGACACCGGCCACTGACCCCGCGACGTCCGTCGACCCGCACCACCCGCTGCCCCAGCGACGCCCGCCGTTTCCCGGTCACTCCTGCACCAGCACCACCGCCGACTCCCCGGGCAGCCGCAGTACCCCGTCCGCCCCCGGCGCCGCCACCGGGGCCCAGGCGGCCAGTACCCGGGCGGGCCGGCCGCCCAGGGGGATCGCCGCCTCGTGCGCGCCGAGGTTGACGGCGATCCGCAGGTCGCCGCGCCGGAAGGCGAGCCAGCGGGCGGCGCTGTCGTGGGCGACCTTCGTGCCGGTGAGTCCGGGGTCGGTGAGGTCGGGCCGTTCGCGGCGCAGGGCGATGAGCCGGCGGTACCAGTCCAGTACCCGCGCGTGCGGCTCGCGGTCCGGCTCGGACCAGTCGAGGCAGGAGCGGTCCCGGGTGGCCGGGTCCTGCGGGTCGGGCACGTCCGCCTCCTGCCAGCCGTGCGCGGCGAACTCCCGGCGCCGGCCCCGGCGTACCGCCTCGGCCAGTTCCGGATCGGTGTGGTCGGTGAAGTACTGCCAGGGCGTGCCCGCCGCCCACTCCTCGCCCATGAACAGCATCGGCGTGAACGGCCCGGTCAGCGTCAGGGTGGCCGCGCAGGCCAGCAGCCCGGGGGAGACCAGGGCGGCGAGGCGGTCGCCGCGGGCCCGGTTGCCGACCTGGTCGTGCGTCTGGGTGTAGGCCAGCAGCCGGTGCGCGCCGACCCGGGAGCGGTCCAGGCGGCGCCCGTGGTGCCGGCCGCGGAAGCTGGAGTAGGTGCCGTCGTGGAAGTAGCCGCCGGTCAGCGTCTTGGCGACGGCGGCCAGCGGATCGCGCGCGAAGTCGGCGTAGTAGCCCTGCGACTCGCCCGTCAGCGCGGTGTGCAGGGCGTGGTGGAAGTCGTCGTTCCACTGGGCGTGCACCCCCAGGCCGCCCGCCGCGCGCGAGGTGATGATCCGCGGGTCGTTGAGGTCGGTCTCGGCGATCAGGAACAGCGGCCGGTCACTCTCCTCGGCCAGCGCGTCCACCGCCGTCGACAGCTTCTCCAGGAAGTGGCACGCGCGCGTGTCGACCAGCGCGTGCACCGCGTCCAGGCGCAGCCCGTCGATCCGGTAGTCGCGCAGCCAGGCCAGCGCGCTGCCCACGAAGTACCCCCGCACCTCGTCGGAGCCGGGCGCGTCCAGGTTGACGGCCACGCCCCACGGCGTGTGGTGACGGTCGGTGAAGTACGGGCCGTAGGTGGGCAGGTAGTTGCCGGACGGGCCCAGGTGGTTGTGGACCACGTCCAGGACCACCCCGAGGCCCAGCCCGTGCGCCCGGTCGACGAACCGTTTCAGCGCCTCGGGCCCGCCGTACGGCTCGTGCACCGCCCACGGCGCGACCCCGTCGTACCCCCAGCCGTGCCGCCCCGGGAAGGGGCACAGCGGCATCAGCTCCACGTGCGTGATCCCGAGCCGCACCAGGTGGTCCAGCCGCTCGGCGGCGGCGTCCAGCGTGCCCTCGGGCGTGTACGTGCCCACGTGCAGCTCGTACAGGACGGCGCCGGGCAGCGGCCGTCCGGACCACTGCGAGCGCCACGCGTACCGCGCGTGGTCGACGACCGCGCTCAGCCCGTCCGGGCCGTCCGGCTGGCGCCGGGAGCGCGGATCGGGGCGCACCGGGCCGTCGTCCAGCGCGAAGCCGTACCGCGAGCCGTCCCGGGCCCCCGCCGCACCCCGCCACCACCCCGCGCGCTCCGGATCGCGCTCCATGGCTTGTGCGACCCCGTCGCAGTGGAGCGTCACACGGTCGGTCTCAGGTGCCCACACCTCGAACTGCACGGACGGTTCCCCTTCGTCTGCTCACAGTGACGTAGCCCGTCCATGGTCCTGCAAAGACGGCCGATCCGTCGTCGAACCGGCCGTTCCGCGCGGGCCGTCACCCCCGGCGCCCGCCGTTTCCTGGACACCCCGGGCGCGCTGACCGACAATCACCTTCGTGACGTCGTCCTTCGAGTTCCCCACGTACCCCGCGCGGCTGTCCGACGCGGAGCGCGACCAGGCACTGCGGGTGCTGCGGGACGGGGTCGCGGCGGGGCGGCTGTCGCACGACACGTTCGTGCACCGGATGGAGCTGGCGCTCACCGCCCGCCGCTCGGAGGAACTGGCCGCCCTCACCGCCGACCTGCCCACCGAGAGCCGCGTCGGGCGCCTGGTGTTCGGCACCGTCGAGGCGGTGTCCGGCTTCGGGGTACGGCTGCGCCGGGCCTGGCGGGCCGAGCGGCTGCCCAAGCTGCTGCTGCCGCACCCGGGCACCGGGCAGCCGCTGCGCATCGGCCGCGACCCGGGCAGCGGACTGCGGCTGAACCACGAGACGGTCTCCCGGGCGCACGCCGAGCTGAGCCGCCAGGGCGGCATGTGGGTGCTGCGCGACCTCGGCTCGACCAACGGCACGACCGTCAACGGCCGGCGCGTCATCGGCGCCGCCGTGGTCCGCGAGGGCGACCAGATCGAGTTCGGCCGGATGGCGTTCCGGCTCGCCGCGCACTGAGCCGGACCGGCCCCGCCCGTGCCGTCCGGCGGGCCCGAGGCGGTGTTGACGTACCCCCGAACTCGTGACTGACTGTGCGTACGCCGCGCCCGCCGGTGAACCGACGGCACCGCATCGTGGAGGTGTGTGCCCTGCCGCCCCTCCCGCGCTATCCGACCGTCGACGAACTGCGCGCCGGGGCCGCGGCGCTCGCCGCCCGGCATCCCGGCCGGGCCCGGCTGCGCCGGGTCGGCACCTCCCGCGCGGGGGACCCGCTGTGGCTGCTGTCCATCGGCCGCGGCGACCGCCAGGCCCTCGTCGTCGCCGGACCGCACGCCAACGAACCGGTCGGCGGCGCCACCGTGCTGCGGCTGGCCGCGCGCCTCCTCGGCGACGCCCGGCTCACCGAGGGCGCCGGCGCCACCTGGAACCTGCTGCTCTGCCTGGACCCGGACGGACTGCGCCGCAACGAGGGCTGGCTGTCCGGCCCGTACACCCTCGGCCGCTACGTCCGCCAGTTCTTCCGGCCGTGCTTCATGGAACAGCCCGAGTGGCTGCCGCACGGCCCGGACCGCGCGGCGCTGCCCGAGACCCGCGCCCTGCTCGCCCTCCAGGCCGAACTGCGGCCCTTCCTCCAGGTGTCCCTGCACGGCGCCGACGTCGGCGGCGGCTTCGCCGAGCTGACCCACGACCTGCCCGGCCTCGCCCGCCGCCTGGCACACGCCTCGGTGCGCCTCGGCATACCCCGCGAACTGGGTTCCTACGACGCCCTGTACTGGCCGGTCCTGGGCCCGGCCGTCTACCGGATACCACCGCCCCGCCGGGGCAGCCTGACCGCCGCGATCACCGAGGCCGCCGTCGACTCCACCTGGACGCATCCGCAGCGGTACGGCACCGTCACCGCCGTCGTCGAGGCGCCCATGTGGGCGGTGGACACCGTGGCCGACGGCTCGCCGCCCGCCGACCGGGACGCGGCGCTGCGCGCGGTCAGCGGCACCCTGCGCCGCGACACCCGGCTGCTGCACCGCCTGGTCGCCCGGCTCCGCCCGCACCTGCCCGGCACCGCGGACACCGCGCGGCTGCTCGCGCCGGTCGACGACTACCTGCTGGTCTGCCCCCGGCTCGCCGACGCCTGGGACCCCGGCACCGACGACGGAACGGGCCGCGAGCTGCCGCCGCTGAGCACCGCCCACCTGGTCGCCCTGCGCATCGCGGGGCGGCGGCTCGCCCTGCGCACGGCCGGGCTGCTGCACCAGGCGGTGACGGCGGCCGGCCGCGACCCGGCCGGCGTCCTGCCGGAGCTGGAACGGCTGCTCGACCGCTGGTGCGCCGACTACCGCGACGGCTGCGCGGCACGCTGGGTGCCGGTGGCCCGGCAGGCGGAGTACCAGTGCCGGGTCGTGCTCGCCGCGTTCGAACTGGCGGGCCGGCAGGCGTCCGCCGCCGCCCGTCCGGGTGGGCCGGGGCGGGATCGGCGGGCCGCGGTGCCGACACGTCGGGAGTGAGGGAACGACAGGTGCCGGTCGGCTTCCGTTCGGGTGAGCCGGGGTGGGGCTCGCGGGCCGGCGTGCCGATGCACCGGGCATGACGCACACGCACACCCGCACCCACACGCACACCAACACCCACCCCCGCACCCCCACAGCCCCCACGACAGCCCCCACGACAGCGGCCGCGAGAGCGGTACGGGCCGGGCTGCTGGCGGCCGTGACCCTGCTCGTCGCCTGGGCCGCCCCGGCGCAGGCGACCGAGCCCGGCGGCGGGCCGTCCGGCGACTGGCTGCTGCTCACCGTCACCCGGGGCGGTGCCCCGTCCGCCACCGACGGCGGCACCCTGCTGCTGTGCGACCCGCCCCGCGGCCCCGCCCGCGCCGCCGCGGCCTGCGCGGAACTGGACGCGGCGCGCGGCGACATCGGCGCCATCCCGCAGCGCAAGGCCATCTGCCCGATGATCCACGCCCCGGTCACCGCCCAGGCGCGCGGCACCTGGCGGGGGCGGCCGGTGCGGTACGAGGAGACCTTCCCCAACGCCTGTGTGATGACCTCCCGGACCGGGACGCTGTTCGCACCGGCGGACGCGCCGGCGTGAACCACCGCGCCCGCCGCGCCCGGTTCAGCCGCCCGCCGGCTCCACCCGCTCCAGCAGCGCCACCGGCAGCCGCTCGAAAAGGTCCGCCACGCGCGCGTGCCCGCTGAACTCGCGCCCGGCGGTCAGCGCGTCCGCCCACCGGCCGGGCGGCAGCGGCAGACGGGTCTCCCGCCAGCCGCCCGCCTCGGCCAGCCGCAGTGACAGCCGGGTCACGGCGGTGAGCACCTCGCCGGAGCGGACGAACCCGGCGCAGTGCGCCGCCGCCGGCCCCTCGGCCACCAGCGGCTCGTACGTAGCCGAACCGCCGAAGGCCCCCGGCCGCCGGGCCCGCAACGCCAGCGCCGCCCGGGTCACCGCCTCCTTCTGGCCGGACCCTCCTTCGTCCGGGAAGGCGGCCGGCCGCCGGTTGTCCGGGTCCACCAGGGCCCGGTACTCGCCCTCGGTGCCCTGGTAGAGGTCCGGGACCCCCGGCATCGTCAGCTGCACCAGGGCGGTACCGAGGACGTTGGCCAGGACATGCGGCTCCAGCGCCTCGCGGAACGCGGCGATCCGCTCGCCCGGCAGCCCGGCCGGCCCGGCCGCGACGAACCGGGCCACCGCCTCCTCGTACGGCGGTTCCGGCTCGGTCCAGCTGGTGTACATACCCGCCTCGCGCACATGCTTCAGCAGCGCCTCCCGGACCCGCTCCCCGTCCGCCGGCCCGAGCCCGAACACCGTCTGCCAGGCCGCCCAGGCGAGCTGCCCGTCCGGCACCTCCTCGACGCCGTGCGCGGCCTGCGCGAGCACCTCCGTCCACCGCGCGGGGCACTCGGTCAGCACGGCCAGCGCCGCCCGTACGTCGGCGCTGCGCTTGGTGTCGTGGGTGGAGACCACCGTGCCGGTCAGCGGCCAGTCCCGCTGCACCCGCGCGCAGTAGGCGTGGAACTCCTCGGGCGAGACCGCCGGGCGCCCGGGATTCCCGCCGACCTCGGTGGCCGACAGCAGCGGCACAAAGCGGTAGAACGCCGTGTCCTCCACCGACTTGGCCCGCAGCGCCGAGGCGGTCTGCGCGAACCGGGTCCGCAGCTCCCGCGCGTCCGGTCCGTCCCCCGCCCGGCCCAGCAGCAGGTCCCGTACGACCTCGACCGCGCCGGCCTCCTCGGGGACCGTGAACGCGAGCCGGGCCTCGGCCGCCGCCTGCTCGGTGAGCACCCGCGCCGGGTCCGTCGAGGGGTACGGGCGGTAGACTTCCATGCGGACCAGCAGCTCCGTCAGGGCCAGCCGCAGCGCCCACGGCGCGCGGTCGCGCAGAGCGGGGTCCGGGGCCGCCGCGCACAGCCGGTGCGCGACCCGGGTGAGCCGGTTCATCTCGGTGGCCAGCTCGTGCGTGAGCACCTTGTACGCGGCCCGCCGCACGGTCGCCGCCCAGTCGCCGCCCCGGTCGGTCTGGGGGGCCGCGAACCGCCGGTAGGCGGCGAGCAGTTCCCGGTACCCCTCGGGGTCGGTGAACAGCCCGTCCACGTGCCGCAGGGCGTCGTACCCGGTCGTCCCCGCCACCGGCCAGGCGGCCGGCAGCCGCTCCCCGTCGGCCAGGATCTTCTCCACCACCGTCCACCGGCCGCCGCTCGCCTCGTGCAGCCGCGTCAGATACGCGTCCGGGTCGGCGAGCCCGTCGGGGTGGTCGACCCGCAGTCCGTCCACCACGCCCTCGTGCAGCAGCCGCAGGACGGTGGCGTGGGTGGCCTCGAAGACCTCCGGGTCCTCCACCCGGACGCCGATCAGCTCGGAGATGCTGAAGAAGCGCCGGTAGTTCAGCTCGGTGCGGGCCAGCCGCCACCACACCGGGCGGTACCACTGGGCGTCCAGGAGCTGCGGCAGCGGCAGCCGCTCGGTGCCCTCGCGCAGCGGGAAGGCGTGGTCGTGGTAGCGCAGCGTGTCGCCGTCGACCCGCAGCTGGTCCAGCACCTCGCCGACCGGCGCGCCGAGCACCGGGACCAGCAGTTGGCCGCCCTGCGCCGCCCAGTCGATGTCGAACCACCGCGCGTACGGCGATTTCGGCCCCTCCCGCAGCACCTCCCACAGGGCGCGGTTGTGCCGGGGGGACATCGCCATGTGGTTCGGCACGATGTCCACCACCAGGCCCAGACCGTGCTCCCGCGCGGTGCGCGACAGCGACCGCAGGCCCTCCTCGCCGCCCAGTTCCGCGCGTACCCGCGCGGGGTCGACGACGTCGTAGCCGTGCGCCGAGCCCGGGACGGCCTCCAGGACCGGGGACAGATGCAGATGGGATACGCCGAGCGAGGCCAGGTACGGCACGGCCGCCGCCGCGGCCCCGAACGGGAACGCGGGCTGGAGCTGGAGCCGGTAGGTGGCCCTGGGGACCGGTGCGGGGCGCTCAGGTGTCATGCAGAGCTACGTACCCGCCCCGCCGCCTTTCGTGTCACCGGCCCCCCGCACAGGCGTACGCGCGGCTCCCGCACGAGGGCGTACGCGCGGCCCTACACCGGCCGCTGGAGCACGGTCAGGCTCCGGTCCACCAGGGACAGCCGGTCGCCGGCCTGCACCTTGCGGCCGGTGTCCGCGGGCACCCCGTCCGGCAGGGCGGTGTCGACGACCACCTCCCACTGCCGGCCGTGGTCCACCGGGACGACGAAGTCCAGCCGCTTGGGCGAGGCGTTGAACATCAGCAGGAACGAGTCGTCGCCGATGTGCTCCCCGCGCGCCCCCGGCTCCGAGATCGCGTTGCCGTTCAGGAAGACGGTCAGCGCGGAGGCCCGCGCGGAGTTCCAGTCCCGCTGGGTCATCTCCCGGCCCTCGGGGGTGAACCAGGCGATGTCCGACAGCTCGTCGTGGGTGCCCTCCACCGGCCGGCCGTGGAAGAAGCGGCGGCGCCGGAAGACCGGGTGGTCCTTGCGCAGCCACACCATCGCGCGGGTGAACCGCAGCAGGTCGGGGTCGTCGGCGGGCCAGTTGAGCCAGGCCAGTTCGTTGTCCTGGCAGTAGGCGTTGTTGTTGCCCTTTTGGGTGCGGGCGAACTCGTCGCCGTGGCTGATCATGGGCACGCCCTGGGACAGCAGCAGCGTGGCCACGAAGTTCCGCATCTGGCGCCGACGCAGCTCCAGCGCCGCCGGGTCGTCGGTGTCGCCCTCGGCGCCGCAGTTCCAGGACCGGTTGTGGCTCTCGCCGTCCCGGTTGTCCTCGCCGTTGGCGTGGTTGTGCTTGTCGTTGTAGGCCACCAGGTCGTGCAGGGTGAAGCCGTCGTGGCAGGTGACGAAGTTGATCGAGGCCAGCGGACGGCGGCCGTCGTCCTGGTAGAGATCGGAGGAACCGGTCAGCCGGGACGCGAACTCCGCCAGGGTGCGCTGCTCGCCGCGCCACAGGTCGCGCACGGTGTCCCGGTACTTGCCGTTCCACTCGGTCCACAGCGGCGGGAAGTTGCCCACCTGGTAGCCGCCCTCGCCCACGTCCCACGGCTCGGCGATCAGCTTGACCTGGGAGACCACCGGGTCCTGCTGCACCAGGTCGAAGAACGAGGAGAGCCGGTCCACCTCGTGGAACTGCCGGGCCAGGGTGGCCGCCAGATCGAAGCGGAACCCGTCGACATGCATCTCGGTGACCCAGTAGCGCAGCGAGTCCATGATCATCTGGAGTACGTGCGGGGACCGCATGAGCAGCGAGTTCCCGGTGCCCGTGGTGTCCATGTAGTAGCGCGGGTCGTCGGTCAGCCGGTAGTACGACGGGTTGTCGATGCCCTTGAAGGAGAGCGTCGGGCCCAGGTGGTTGCCCTCGGCGGTGTGGTTGTAGACGACGTCCAGGATCACCTCGATGCCGGCCTCGTGCAGCGCCTTGACCGCCGACTTGAACTCCAGCACCTGCTGGCCGCGGTCGCCCCAGGAGGCGTACGCGTTGTGCGGGGCGAAGAAGCCGATGGTGTTGTAGCCCCAGTAGTTGTTCAGCCCCATGTCGACCAGCCGGTGGTCGTTGACGAACTGGTGCACCGGCATCAGCTCCAGCGCCGTCACGCCCAGTTCGGTGAGGTGCTCGATGATCGCCGGGTGCGCCAGGGCCGCGTACGTGCCGCGCAGCTCCTCGGGCAGCCCCGGGTGCCGCATCGTCAGACCCTTGACATGGGCCTCGTAGATCACCGTGTGGTGGTACTCGGTGCGCGGCCGCCGGTCGTCGCCCCAGTCGAAGTACGGGTTGACCACGACCGAGGTCATCGTGTGCGGCGCCGAGTCCAGGTCGTTGCGCCGGTCCGGGTCGTCGAAGTGGTAGCCGTAGACCTCCTCACCCCACTGCACCGAGCCGCTGATCGCACGCGCGTACGGATCGAGGAGCAGCTTCGCCGAGTTGCAGCGCTGCCCGTGCTCGGGCGCGTAGGGGCCGTGCACGCGGTAGCCGTACCGCTGCCCCGGCATCACGCCCGGCAGGTACGCGTGCCGCACGAACGCGTCGCTCTCCCGCAGTTCGACCGCCGTCTCCGAACCGTCGTCGTGCAGCAGACACAGCTCTACTCGGTCGGCGGCCTCCGAGAAGACCGCGAAGTTGGTGCCCGCGCCGTCGTACGTGGCACCGAGTGGATATGCCTCTCCAGGCCAGACCTGCATGGATACGACTCTTTCAGGTGTACGGCGCCGGTGGGGGCGCCTTCGGCCCCGAGTCTCCCCGAAACTGAGGGAAGCAACCCAGCAGGCGCGGTCGACTTCTGCCCTTACCACAGGAGTGCCCCGCTCGCGCCGCCCGTCACCGCTATGAATCCGCTCACTCGGGCACCGCCCGGCGCGCGGAACGAGCCGGTCCGGTCGGGCAGTTGGCGGACGAGCCTGCGCATCAGGCTGCACCGCGCGCCGCTCGCGGAGTACCCTTCCTTGATCGTTGAGACGGGCAGGTCGGGGGAGCGGAAGGCGGTGCGCGGGTGGGCTCGGGAGGGCTGGAGCTGCCCCCTGGTGACGAGGGTCACGAGGGTCATGAGGGGAGCTCCACGAACGTCCCGGCCGGTGCGGTCTCGCTGGCGCGGCCGATGGACGCCGGCGCGATCGGTCCGGAGCTGGAGTGGGACGCCGACGCCTGGCACGAGGTGCGCACCCGGGCCCAGCGGGCCGGCCGCGCCTACATCTGGCTGAACCTGGTCGAGCAGCGGCTGCGGTCCGTGGTGGCCGCCGTGCTGCGGCCGGTCTACGAACCGGTGCACGGCGGCGACGAATGGGTGGTCGCCGCGGCCGGACCGGCCGGCCAGGAGTGGGTGCAGCGCGCGGTCGCGGTCCGCGAGGTCAGCCGCCGCAAGGGCTATCTGCTCGACCCGGCCGACGACAACGTGCTCAGCTTCCTGACCCTGCCCCAGCTGCGCGAGCTGATGGTGCAGCACTGGCCCTGCTTCGAGCCGTACCTGGACGACCGCCGGGACGTGGAGCTGGCCCTGGACGAGCTGGAGGTCACCCGCAATGTCGTCTCCCGCAACCGGGCGCTGTCCGAGGCGGTGCTGAACCAGGCCGAGCGGGCCGCCGCCCGGCTCCTGGAGATGCTCGGCGCGGGCGGCGACGTGCCCTCCGCCCGGCGGCTGCCGGTGGACGCCGTGGAGGACCTGGTCGGCGACCGGTACGCCGACGTGGTCGCCGTGCACTCGGACCGGGTGCGGCTGCTGCGCCAGTTCCCGGCGGAGGACTTCTTCGGCGGCGCCCGCCGCCTCGACGCCATCGGCATCGGCCTCAACCTGCTCGTGCAGAACTTCTCCGGCCGCCGGCTGGTCCGCCTCGCCGAGGCGGGCGGCCGGGTCCGGCTGCTGTTCCTGAACCCGGCCTCCAGCGCCCTGAAGCGGCGCGAGCGCGAACTCGGCATCAAACGCGGCGAGCTGGGCCGGGCCGTGGAGACCAACATCCTGCACATGCGCCGGGTCCGGGCCCGGCTGCGCGACCCGGGGGCCTTCGAGATCCAGGTCTTCGACGAGACGCCCCGCTTCACCGCCTACCTGGTCGACGGCGACGGCGCCGACGGCATCGCCGTCGTGCAGTCCTATCTGCGCCGCACCCGGGGCATGGAGGCACCGGTGCTGGTGCTGCGCAACGGACGAAACGGCAGCAAGGTCGTCAAGTCGGACCATGCGGATGAAGGCGGGCTTTTCCCTACCTATCGCGAGGAGTTCGAGCTGATGTGGGCGGATTCGCGACCGGTTTCCTGACCGGCCGCCCGGTCGGTGTCCGGGTGCGGGCGGCCGGATTGTCAGTGGCCCGTGCGAAGGTGGAGGCCACTGGGGGAAACGCACCGAGAAGGGGGGCCACCCATGGGCTGGCACCGGGAGTTGCTGGTCGGCTTCGACCTGGAGACGACGGGCACCGATCCGCGCGAGGCGCGCATCGTCACGGGCGCCGTGATCGAGGTCAGAGCCGGCGAGCCGCTGGGGCGCCGGGAATGGCTGGCCGATCCCGGCGTGGAGATCCCGGCGGGCGCGGTGGCCGTGCACGGCATCAGCACCGAGCGCGCGGTGGCCGAGGGCCGGCCCGCCGACCAGGTCGCCGACGCCCTCGCCGACGTCCTCGTCTCCTACTGGAAGACGGGCGTCCCGGTCGTCGCCTACAACGCGGCCTTCGACCTCACCCTGCTCACCGCCGAACTGCACCGGTACGGCCTGCCGTCCCTGCCCGACCGACTGGGCGGCCTCGACCCGGCCCCGGTCATCGACCCGTACACCATCGACCGGTCCGTCGACCGCTACCGCCGGGGCAAACGCAACCTGGAGGCGGTCTGCGCCGAGTACGGCGTGCCGCTGGACACCGCCCACGACGCCCTGTCGGACGCCCTCGCGGCGGCCCGGCTGGCCTGCGCGATAGCCGGCCGGCACCCCAAGGTCGCGGCCCTGGCCCCGGCCGAGCTGCACCGCCGGCAGATCGAGTGGTACGCCGAGTGGGCGGCGGACTTCCAGAACTTCCTGCGCCGCAAGGGCGACGCCACGGCGGTGGTCGACGGGGTGTGGCCGGTGCGGGCGGCGGTGGACGAGCGGGTCTGAGTCCGCCCGGTCGGCGGCGGACTCAGAACGGATACCACCGCACCGTCGGATCGCCGTCCCGCAGCGACGCCACCCGGCGCTCGAACTCGGCCAGTGCCTTCGGGTTGCTCGGCGCGTGCTGGGCCACCCAGGCGCAGCTGGCCGTCTCCCGGGCGCCGCGCAGCACCGCGCAGCCGTCCCAGTCGCGCACGTCCCAGCCGTAGGCGGCGGTGAACGCGTCGTACGCCTCGGCGGGCAGGCCGTAGCGGTCGCGGCTGAGGGCGAGCACCACCAGGTCGTGCTCGCGCAGGTCGGTGGAGAAGGTCTCCAGATCGACCAGGACCGGACCGTCCGGGCCGACGTGCACGTTGCGCGGCAGCGCGTCACCGTGGATCGGGCCCGGCGGCAACTGGGGGACCAGCGCCGCGGCGGCCGTCGCGAAACCGTCGCGGCGGGCCCGCAGGAACTCCGCGTCGGCCGGATCGATCGCGCTGCCCGCCAGCCGCAGCCAGCGCTCCACCCCGCCCAGCAGTTCGCGCGGCGGCAGTCCGAAGGAGGGAACGGGCAGTGCGTGCACGACCCGCAGCAGCGGCGCCAGGTCCCGGGGTTCGGCCGGCCGCACCGGATCGGGCAGCCGGTGCCACACGGTCACCGGGTGGCCTTCGACGGACAGCGCCTCGGGCGCGGCCGCCCGGACCGCCGGCACCCCGGCCCCGGCCAGCCACAGGGCGACGGCCAGCTCCCGGCGGGCCCGGTCCAGCAGCCCGGCGTCGCGGCCCACCTTGACCACCAGGCCGTCGGCGGCGAACACGGCGTTCTCGCCCAGCGAGAGCAGCCGCGCGTGCGCCGCCGAACCGGGCGGCAACACGTCCGCCGCGCCCAGTACCTCCCGCGCCCGTGCCTCGTCCATCGTTCGCCTCCGTGCTCCGAATCCCGACCCAGTGTCGCATTCACACAGGTCGGGGCGGGGTGCGAGGTCCCTTGACGGGGCGCGCCGGCTTCATGACCATGACCAGGCCCGTCCGTGTCGCGCAAAGGTGCACAAAGGAGCTGATCCGGTGACGAAGACGGCCGAGCCGGCCAGGAAACCCGCGCGCCGCGCCGCCGGGCCCGGCGCCTGGTTCCTGGTGCTGCCCGCCCTGATCCCCATCCTGGTGCTCAGCGTCGGCCCGCTGCTCTACGGCGTCCTGCTGGCCTTCACCGACGCCCAGTCGGGCCGCACCGAACCCACCGAGTGGATCGGCACCCTGAACTTCCAGGACCTGCTGCACGACACGCTGTTCTGGGAGTCGTTCCGCATCGGCCTGCTGTGGGCCGTCGGCGTGACCGTGCCGCAGTTCCTGCTCGCCCTCGGCCTCGCCCTGCTGCTCTGCCAGGACCTGAAGCTGCGCTGGCTGGCCCGCGCGCTGGCCGTCATCCCCTGGGCGATGCCCGAGGTGGTCGTCGGCATCATGTGGCGCCTGGTCTACAACCCGGACGCCGGCCTCCTCAACGAGACGCTGCGCGACCTCGGTCTGGGCGACGGCCGGGACTGGCTCAGTGGCCTCGGGACCGCGCTGCCCGCCGTCATCGTGGTCGGCGTCTGGGCGGGCCTGCCGCAGACCACGGTCACCCTGCTCGCCGGGCTCCAGAACACCCCGCGCGAACTGCACGAGGCCGCCGCGGTCGACGGCGCGGGCGCCTGGCGCCGGTTCCGCGCGGTGACCTGGCCGGCCCTGAGACCGGTCGCCCTCGCCGTCACCGCGCTCAACCTGATCTGGAACTTCAACTCCTTCGCCCTGGTCTACGTGCTCACCGGCGGCGGCCCCGGCGGCCGCACCCGGCTGCCGATGCTCTTCGCCTACGAAGAGGCGTTCCGCTACGGGCAGTTCGGCTACGCGGCGGCGATGGGCTGCGTGCTGGTCGCCGTGATATCGGTCTTGCTGGCCGTCTTCCTCGTCGGCCGGCTCAAGGGAGGTGACGAGCGTTGAGGACCTCGATCCGGGCCCGCGCGGGCCAGTACACCGCACTGCTGGCCTACCTGATCTTCCTCGCCTTCCCGTTCCTCTGGCTCGTCTCCACCGCCTTCAAGCCGCCGCGCGAGCTGGCCAGTCTGCACCCCAGCTGGATCCCGCACGACCCCACCCTCGCCAACTTCCGCCGGGCCTTCGACGAACAGCCGCTGCTGCGCGCCGGGCTCAACTCCCTGCTGGCCGCGCTCGGCGCCGCGCTGATCGCGGTGCTGATCGCGACGCCGATGGCGTACGTCATGGCCCGGCGCCGCTCCTGGCTCACCAGGGCGGCCACCGGCTGGGTGGTGGTCAGCCAGGCGTTCCCGTTCGTGCTGCTGATCATCCCGCTGTTCCTGGTGCTGAAGAACCTGCGGCTGATCGACTCGGCGCCGGGTCTGGTGCTGGTGTACGTGGTGTGGTCACTGCCGTTCGCCCTGTGGATGCTGGCCGGGTACGTGCGCGCCGTGCCGGCCGAACTGGAGGAGGCGGCGGCGGTCGACGGGGCCGGGCGGCTGCGCACCCTGGTGTCGGTGACCGCGCCGCTGCTCGCGCCGGGCATCGTGGCGACGGCACTGTTCGCGTTCATCACCGCCTGGAACGAGTTCTTCTTCGCGCTGGTGCTGCTGAAGACCCCGGAGAAACAGACGCTCCCCGTGGTGCTCACCCACTTCCTCGGCGCCGAGGGCGCGGCCGACCTCGGCCCGCTCGCGGCGGCGGCGTTCCTGGCGACACTGCCCTCACTGGTGGTGTTCGCCGTCATCCAGCGACGGATCACGGGCGGCATGCTCGCCGGGGCGGTGAAGAGCTGATGCGGACGAGGATCATCGCCTTGACGGCCGTCCTGTTCCTGCTGCTCGCGGGCTGCACCGGAGGCGGCGGCGCCGGGGACGACGACGGTCGGATCACCCTCCGTTTCCAGTCGCTGGCCTGGCAGCAGGAGTCCGTGGCCGCCACCAAGGACCTGGTCGCGGAGTGGAACGCCGCCCATCCGGACATCCACGTCGAGTACGTCCAGGGCAGCTGGGACAGCGTCCACGACCAGCTGCTCACCTCCTTCGAAGGCGGCGAGGCGCCGGACGTCATCCACGACGCCTCCGACGACCTCGCCGACTTCGCCTACGGCGGCTACCTGGCCGACCTCGGCGACCTGCTGCCCGCGCGACTGCGCGCGGACATCCCTGCGAGCGGCTGGCAGTCGGTCACCTTCGGCGACGGGATCTACGGGGTGCCGTTCCTCCAGGAGCCGCGGGTGCTGATCGCCAACGCGAAGCTGCTGGACGCGTCGGGCGTGCGGATACCGACGGTCCAACGGCCGTGGAGCTGGACGGAGTTCCGGCAGGTGGCCAAGCGGCTGAGCGGACCCGGGCGGTACGGGGTGGCCTGGCCGCTCAAGGAGCCGGTGTCGGCCTCGCTCAACCTGTCGCTGTCGGCGGGCGGCCGGCTCTTCCACCGAGGGGCGGACGGCAAGGTCACCGTCCGCGTCGAGGCGGGCGACGAGGTGGTGCCGCGCACCATCCACGACCAGGTCGGCACCGACCGCAGCGCCTCGCCGACGACGCTGGGCAGCGGCGGTTCCGACACGCTGCCCGGGTTCTTCGGCGGCAAGTACGCGATGGTGCCGCTCGGGTTCTCCTACCGGCAGCAGATCGCGCAGCAGGCCCCCGAGGGGTTCGAGTGGCGGGTGCTGCCCGCGCCGGCCGGGGCCGGCGGGCTCGCCCAGGGAGTCAGTCCGCAGACGCTGTCCATCGCGGCGGACAGCCCGCACAAGGCGGCGGCCGCCGCCTTCCTCGACTTCCTGCTCCGGCCGCGCAACATGGTGCGGCTCGCGCTCGGGGACTGGATGCTGCCCACCGGGACCGCGGCCCTGCGCAGTCCCGCGCTGCGCACGGAGCGGGACGGCTGGGCTGTCGGAACGGCGCTCGCCGGCTCGCTGCGGCCGGCCCCGGCCCAGTCGGTACGGGGATACGCCGAGTGGAAGGACAAGGTGGCCACGCCCGCGTTCCAGGAGTACTACAGCGGGGCCATCGGGGCGGGGGAGCTGCGGGAGCGGTTGGAGGAGGACGGGAATCTGGTGCTGGCCCGCTATCAGCGGTGATGTTCGCGGTGAGGAGCCGGCGCCGGGACGGCGAAATGAATTGTACGAGACGTCTCGTCTCGCCTACTGTCGGCGCATGACCAGTCGCGCCCATCTCGCCATGTTCTCCGTCGCCGCCCACGGCCATGTGAACCCCAGCCTGGAGGTGATCCGCGAACTCGTCGCCCGGGGCCACCGGGTGACGTACGCCATCCCGCCCGCGTTCGCCGCGAAGGTCGCCGGGACCGGCGCCGAGCCGAAGCTCTGGAACAGCACGCTGCCCGGCCCCGACGCCGACCCGGCCGCCTGGGGCAGCACCCTGCTGGACAACGTGGAGCCGTTCCTGGCCGACGCGATCCAGGCGCTGCCGCAGCTCGTCGCGGCGTACGAGGGCGACGAGCCGGACCTCGTCCTGCACGACATCACCTCCTACCCGGCCCGGGTCCTCGCCCACCGCTGGGGCGTACCGGCGATCTCCCTCTCCCCGAACCTGGTCGCCTGGGAGGGCTACGAGCAGGAGGTCGCGGAGCCGATGTGGGAGGAGCCGCTGAAGACCGAACGCGGACAGGCGTACTACGCCCGGTTCAGCGGCTGGCTCGCGGCGAACGGGATCACCCAGCACCCGGACCCGTTCGCCGGCCGTCCCGACCGCTCCCTGGTGCTGATCCCCAAGGCGCTCCAGCCGAACGCCGACCGGGTCGACGAGTCGACGTACACGTTCGTCGGCGCCTGCCAGGGGGACCGGAGCGCCGAGGGGACGTGGCAGCGGCCGACCGGTGCCGACAAGGTCGTGCTGGTCTCGCTCGGCTCGTCCTTCACCAAGCAGCCGGCCTTCTACCGGGAGTGCGTGCGGGCGTTCGGCGCGCTGCCGGGCTGGCACCTGGTGCTCCAGGTGGGCCGGCACGTCGACCCGGCCGAGCTGGGCGACCTGCCGGAGAACGTGGAGGTGCGGTCCTGGGTTCCGCAGCTGGCGATCCTGCGGCAGGCGGACCTCTTCGTCACCCACGCGGGCGCGGGCGGCAGCCAGGAGGGACTGGCCACGGCCACCCCGATGATCGCCGTACCGCAGGCCGTGGACCAGTTCGGGAACGCGGACCTGCTGCAGGGGCTCGGCGTCGCCCGGAAGCTGCTGACCGAGGAGGCGACCGCCGAGGCGCTGCGCACGGCCGCGCTCGCCCTGCTCGACGACCCGGAGGTGGCCCGGCGGCTGGCGGGCATCCAGGCGGAGATGGCCGCGGAGGGCGGTACCCGGCGGGCGGCCGACCTGATCGAGGCGGAACTGGCCGCCGCGCGGAAGGGGTAGGAGCGGAGCCGCGCGGACCTGCGGCCGTCGGGCCCGCCCCCCGGGGCACGACGGCCGCCGTACGCCCGGATGTCAGAGGCCCGCTCTATCGTGTGCGCATGACGACGACGTACGCGGCGCTGCTGCGCGGGATCAACGTGGGCGGCAGCAGGAAGGTCCCGATGGCGGACCTGCGGGCGCTGCTCGAAGAGCTCGGGCACGGCGCCGTGCGCACCCATCTCCAGAGCGGGCAGGCCGTGTTCCGTGCCGGGTCCGGCGACGAGGAGTCGCTGGCGGCCGGGCTGGCGGCGGCGATCGAGCGGCGGTTCGGGTTCGCGGTGGACGTCATCGTGCGCGACCACGCCTATCTGCGGGCCGTCGTCGACGCGTGCCCGTTCCCGGCCGCCGAACTCGCGCCCAAACAACTGCACGTCACCTACTTCTCCGCGCCGGTCGACGCCGGGCGTTTCGCCGAGATCGACCGAGCGGCCTGTCTGCCCGAGGAGTTCCGGCTCGGCGACCGGGCCCTCTACCTCTACGCGCCGGACGGCCTCGGCCGCTCCAGGCTCGCCGAGCTGCTCTCCCGGCCGCGCGTCACCAAGGGCGTCGTCGCGACCACCCGCAACTGGAACACCGTCGAGAAGCTGGTGGAGCTGACGGCGCCCCGAGCCGCTGGTTAAGGTGGGCCGGAGTACGGGGGAAGGGCGTGGCACCGTGGGGGCCAGGACACTGCCGGCGCTGCCGCAGTACCGCAAGGACGGGGTCACCCGGCGGCTGTGCGCCGCCGTCCACCTCGACGAGCGGTTCGCCCGCTGGGCCGACCGGGAGCTCACCGGGGACCGGCTGACCTCGCCCGGACTCACCCTCGGCATCAACTTCGTCGCCCTCGCCCGGCACGCCCGCGCCGCCGTCGTGCGCCGCGACACGCTGGACCGGCAGCTCACCTGGCTCGCCGCCGCCCTGGTGGCCGCGCTGCTGGTCGCCGGGTGGGGACTGGTCGCCGGGCTCGACTCGGTCGCCCTGGTCGGGATCTACGGGCCGCTCACCGTCCTCGGCGCCTCCTGGTGGCTGATCCACCGCGCGGAGTCCCAGGCCCGCGCCGCGGCCCGCGCGGTGTTCGTGGGCACCGGGAAGGCCGAGGCCCTCGCCCCGCCGGTGCACCCCGAGACGGAGGCGTGGCTGCACGAACTCAAGCGGGCCAACGCGCTGCCCTACGCCGACGCGGCCGCCCTGACCACCCCCTTCGTCGGCAGCGGCACCAAGATCAAGGAAGTGGTCTGGCAGCCCGTCGACGTCAGCCGGCCGGCCGAGGCACCCGGCGGCGGCACCCTCCCGCCCCGCCCGTTCGACGCCGTCGACCTGCACACCTACGTGGCCCGGCAGATGGAGTCCATCGCGGGCCTCGCGGGCCTGCGGGTCAGGAACCGGCTCTACGTCCTCGGCAGCCACGCCCACCTGCTGCCCGAACTGGTCCCCGACCGCACCGCCCGCCCGCGCGCCCAGCTCCCCAAACAGCTGGTGCAGGCCGGCCTGCTCACCCCCGGCGCGGGCATGCGCACCCACCTGTGCCTGGAACGGGTCGGCGAGGGCGGCCGGGTGGTCGTCAGCATGTATCTGCGGGCGATCCTGCACCATCCCCACCTGACCTGGGAGGTGGCCGCCTACGTCATCCCGCCGCTCGGCGGGCGCTTCGACCGGGTGGACCGGCTGCCGGTGGCCCCGTTCGACCGGTCGTGGAGCCTGGTCGCGTACGCCACCTCGCACCTGTGGCCCGACCTGCGCGGCGCGCCGGGACGGCGCCGCGCCCGCCGGCGCCGGGCCCGGCAGGACGCGCGGGCGCTGGCCAGGCGGCGCCGGGAGATCACCGACCAGCACCTGCTGGTCGACCACGGCGCCGACGGCAGTGTGCGGGCCCGGCTCGGCGACTGGGCGGAGGCCGGGTACGCCGAGCGGATCGACGCGCAGGACTACCTCTTCCGGCTTCAGCAGGGCGTACTGGTGGCCACCGAACGGTTCCTGACGGACCACCACATCGACACCAGCTCCTTCGACCGGGCGCGGCAGGTCATCAGCACGCAGACGTACCACATCTCCGGTGACATCACCGGCCCCAGCAACATCGGCACCGGCGGCCAGATCACCGTCAACGGACCGCCCGGGCCGCACGGCCCCGGCGGTCCGGCGGCGGCCCAGGGCCAGGGAGGACCCACCCCATGAGCACGTACAACTTCCACGGGAACATCAGCGGCCCGGCCAACTTCGGCGACCACGGACGGATCGAGATCAACCACGGTCCGGACCCGGCCGCCGTACTGGCGCTCGCGGACCGGCTGGTGGAGCGGCTGCGCGGGGAGCAGCCGGCGCTGGCGGCCGACGCGGAGGTCATCCAGGGCGAGCTGATGCGCGCCGGCCAGGAGGGCCGGGCCGCCGACCGGGGCCGCATCCGGGCCGCGCTGGAGACCATCGGCGTCGGCGTGGCGGCGGGCAGCGGCAGCCTGGCGCTGGCTCAGGAACTGGGGCGTGCGCTGGGCTTGTGACGACCCCTCACCTGGCACGCCTGTGAGGTGCCGTCACCTCGCGTGCACCACCGCCCGCGCCCCCTCCCCGAGGTCCAGTTCCAGGCCGGCCCGCAGCGGGACCGTCTGGCCGGGCCCGATCCGCTGGAGGGTGCCGTCGGAGCGGGTGCCGGTCCAGGTCCGCTCGGAGCGGTTGGCGATGCCGAACCGGCCCGGCTTGGCGGGGTGTTCCACCAGCTCCGCGACGAGCGCGGCGTCCGAGCAGTCGTGCCGCTCCGGCTCCGGCAGCAGATGGTGCGCCTGCACCCGGGCCGCCCGGCCCAGCCGGATGTGGTGCCCGGCGCGCGGCGGCGGCGTGGTCACCTCAAGGCGGGGCGGCAGCACCACCTGCGCCCCGCACCCCCAGCAGGCCCGGGGCGGCGGGTTCGCACCCGGCTCCGTCATGTTCTGCCGCCCGCAGGCCGCGCACTCCACCACCGCGTCCAGCACCGCCCGCAGCGCGTCCCGCCACTCCGACTCGCGCACCCGCGTCGCCGGATCGCGCAGCCCGGTGGTGAAGACCCGGCGGAACAGCTCCCGCAGCCGCTCCGCCGTCGCCTCCCAGGTGGCCAGCACGGTGGTGTGCTCCATCGGGTCGGGCGCGTTGGCGTCGTCGGCCGGATCGAACACGAACAGCGGATCACGGCCGTACAGCTTGCGTTCCGCCGCGTCGTCCAGGCAGTGGATGCCCAGCTCCCGGCGGCCCTCGAAGGGGTGGTGGTTCATCAGCAGCATGAACAGCAGCACGGCCAGCGAATGCAGGTCGGACTGGGTGCCGGGGTGCGCCCCCGGATCGCCCCGCACCAGCTCCGGGGCCATGAACTTCATGGTGCCGGAGATGCCGCTGACATCGCCCTCCACCACCGCGTTGTCGTTGTCGCAGACCAGCACCTCGCCGGTGGCCGGGTCGAAGAAGATGTTGCCCCAGGAGATGTCCCGGTAGGCGACGCCCCGCATGTGCAGTGCCTGGTACGCCTCCACCGTGTACAGACAGGCCCGCAGCAGCGCCCGGGTGTTGGTGCGCAGCCGGCGGCGGAACAGCTCGGGCAGCCCCTTGAACCGCTCGGGGCGCAGCGCCATCAGATAGCCGAAGGAACCGCCGTACGGCCCCACATGGGCCTCGGGCCACAGGAACCGGTCGTCGTGGAAGTCCCGGTGCACCAGGTCCCGGACGATCGCCTCCTGCTGCGGGGTGGCCGACGTCGGGTAGTACCACTTCAGGGCCTTCTCGCCGGTCCAGGTCGCGACCCGGTACACCTCCCCCTGCCCGCCGGCCCCCAGCAGGCCGAGGATCTCGACCTCGTCCCCGTGCTCCGTGGCCAGCCGCGTGCCGCCGTCCAGCATGCCGCTCATGTCTCAGCTCTCCGTCTTTCGTTCGCATAGTCGTTCGGCTTCGGCTTCGGCTTCGGCTTCGGCTTCGGGGCCCGGGGCCCGCAGTGCCGCCGTGAGGGTGGTGTCGTCGCCCGAGTGCCGCGCGGCCTGCGCCAGCCACTGGGGCAGCAGATCCCGTACGCCCGCGCCGCCGCCGTCCGCGGCCAGCCGGTCGCGGAGGTCCGCGACGAACGCCGCGTACCCGTCGGCCGCCGCGAAGCTCTTGGACAGCCCGTCCGTCGACAGCACCACCAGCCGGGGCAGCCGGGCCTGTTCGAACACCGGCGCCCAGTGCATCCGCATCTGCCGCCAGGCACGCGGCGCGCACAGCGAGTCCGTCTCGTCCCCGAGCGCCTCCTCGGCCGGCGCCAACGGCCGCTCCAGCGTGCCGTCGTGCGCCACCACCGCCAGATCGCCGTCGCCGAGCTGCCAGGCCACCAGCAGCCACGGCGTGAGCACCGCGCCGATCAGCGTGGTGCCGTACAGCCGCAGCCTCTCGTCGGCCCCCGGCCGCGGCCCGGTGCCGTCGGCGACCGGGCGGTGCCGGTCCCAGTGCCCGAGCGCCGCCGCCCGCCACTCCCGCACCAGGGCGCGCGGGAAGTCGTCCCGGGCGTACGTCATCAGCCGGGCAAGCCGGCCCGAATCGTGGCAGTCGTGGGCCGCCCGGCCGAACTCGGCGGCCAGCACCGTGAAGCGGTCCACGGCGAACCGCGCGCCCAGCTCACTGCGGGCGTACGCGGGCGACCCGTGGCCGTCCGCCACCGCCAGCACCAGCGGGTCCGCCGCGCTGCCCGCGCCCTGGCACACGTACCAGTCCTGATTGCACCGCTTGCCGACGCCCGGGACGCTCTCGCCGAGGGTCTCCCAAGGCCGTACCCGGAGCGTCACCACACGTCGTCGTCATCGTCGTCGTCCAGGACCGGCGGGGCGAACGGCTGCTTGACCGTCGGGTCCTCCTGTCCCGCCATCGGCTGCGAGGCGGCCTTCACCGCCGCGGTGGACGCCCACCGGATGGCCGCGGCGAGCTGCTTGCCGTTGTGCGCCTCCAGCGGCTTGAACTCCGGGTTGCCGATGAACTCCTGGAGTACGCCCTTGTCGGCGTCCTGGCCGATCGCGATGGCGATCCGGACCGCCTTGCGGCCCCAGGGCGTCGCGTCGACCGCCGCCAGGCCGGCCCGCCAGTCGTCGGTGGGCACGCCGTCCGACACCAGCGCCAGCACCGGCTTCAGCGCGCGCTGCGGCATCGGCGGGGTCTGGAGCTCCCGGGCGGCCAGGGTGAGTGCCTCGCCCAGGTTGGTCATGCCGTCCACCTCGACGTCCTGCCAGGTGAAGTCGTCGACCGGGACCGGCGCCTGGTGCAGCCACTGGGCCGTGGTGGAGAAGGTGATGGTGCGCAGCAGCAACTGCGCCGCCGGGTTGTCGTCGGCCACCGCCCGCATCTCGGGCAGCGCCTCACGGATCGCGTAGTTCAGCTTGGCGATCTTGTCGCCCTGCATCGAGTACGAGCAGTCGAGCAGCCAGATGAAGTGGACCGGCCGGTTCGCCATCGGCCCGCCGGGGATGTCGCTCACGTGGTCGTCGCCTTTCTGTCAGTCGGGTCTGTCAGCGGGTAAAGGGAGTGCGGATCGGTCACAGCAGCCACCACAGCAGCGCCGCCACCGCTGCCGGTGTCACCGCCAGGGAGACGAGGAACAGCGTCGCCACCAGCCGCCGGCCGCGGCCGACGGCCGGGGTCACCCGGGCCCCAGTCATGCCTGCGTGCCCGTCCTCTCCGTCGCGCCGCCGGTCCGCAGCCCCGAGGCGGCGAGCAGCCACAGCACCGGCTCGGCCGCCCGGAGCTGTTCGCTCTCCAACGGGCCGGCGCAGGTGGCGGCGTGGGCGCTCACCGTCCAGTAGCGCGCCGACCGGAAGTCGTGCCCGAGGGCGCGCACCAGGGCGCCGAGGCCGATCTCGGTCAGCCAGTCGTCGATCCGCGCCCCGGGCACCGGCAGCGAACCGAGCTGCTCGACGACGTCCCGCTTGGTGACCACCGCGGCCACCGGCAGCCGGGCCCGCCGCCCGGTCAGCGCCGCCAGCTCCCCGGTCAGCCGCTGGTACGTCTCCCAGGGCCCCTGCGCCGCGGGGCGGGCGTCGGTCACCCGGCGGGCGTCCTCGGGGGAGAGCCGGCGGCGCACCTCGGGTGCCGCCAGCACGTCGGCGACCAGCACCACCCCGTCCGCGTGCGCCAAGTACCCTTCCCCGCGCGCTCGTTCGGCCTCGCTCACCGACTCGCCCATCGGGTCGTACAGATACAGCAGCCGGCGCCGCCGGCCCCGGCGCACCAGCAGCATCAGGGCGCGTGGCTGCCCGCCGGTCGTCGCGTGCGCCCAGCCGGTGCGCCGGACCTCCTGGGCCAGATCGCCGGCCGCCCGCCGGTCGGCGTCCGAGGCGTACTCCACCGACAGCCCGCCCTGCCGGGCCCACGCCTGGAGTCCCTCCGTCATCGCGGTCATCAACATGGTCTTGCCGGCGGAGGCGCCGCCGATCAGCGGCGCGTGCACGACGCGGGTGGTGCCGGCGGCCGCGGGCAGCCACCGCTCGCAGTACGGGCAGTGCGCGGTGAGCGCGCCGCCTCCCGTGAGCCGGGTGGCGGGCAGCCGGTGCCCGCAGCCGCAGACGTGCCACAGCGCGCCGTACCGGCCGGGGCGCAGCGCGCGGTGCTCGGCGCGGCAGTTCGGGCAGTGGTGCAGGGCCAGCGGCACGGGCCGGTAGCAGCCGGGGTGCGGGCACTTGACGCGCACCCCGCGCAGCAGCCGCCGGCCGCGCTCCAGGGCGCGCAGCGCCGGTACGGCCGCCGCCCAACCCAGCCACACCAGCCCGAGCAGCAGCGCGAACACGGTGAGTACGGCGGTCAGGGCGGCGCAGGCGAGGACGGCACCGAGGGCCGCGCCGGCGGCGGTGCCGGGGGCGATGAACACCGCCAGCAGGAACCGGTTGACCGGGATGTCCACCCGGCGGCCGTCCGGGCGCCGCCCGGTGAACAGGTGGCGGGCGGTCCGCCGCAGCCACGGGTCGGCCAGGTCCCGCCAGACGGTGCGCGGGCCGTGCGCGGCGGCGGTGGCCGCGTCCACCCACAGCTGCCGCCAGTAGTAGGCGAGATGCGCGGGCTCACCGGGACCGGGCGGCCCGAGCCGCCCGTCCCCCTCCCCGGCCCGCCACGGCCCGAGCCCCCGCCACACGGCCCCCAGCCCGGCCGCCACCAGCTCCCACGCCGCCCGGCCGGCGCACACGCCGGCGGCGACCAGGGCGGTCCAGCAGCCGAGGATGAGCAGTGGGGTGAGGTCGGAGGTCATGGTGAGCCTCCCGCGCCGGGGGCCTGCCCGGCCCGCCACGGTCCGGGCCGCCGCCATACGGCGTCCAGCCTGGCGGCCGCCAGCTCCCACCCGGCCCGGCCGGCGCACACGCCGGCGGCGACCAGGGCGGTCCCGCAGCCGAGGATGAGCAGTGGGGTGAGGTCGGAGGTCATGGCGGGCCTCCCGCGCCGGGGGGCCGTCCGTCGCCGGGCGTCACGGGCGTCGTTCCCCGGCCGGCGGCTCCACGTCGCCGTGCCGCACCGGCGGGCGCTCGGCCCGGCGGGCGCGGCCGGCGAAGCGGCCCGTGAGGCGGCCCAGGGCGCCGGGCCGGTTCCAGGCGCGGAACGCGTCCAGCCGGCCGCCGCCCGCCCGGTCGAGGGTGTCCTCGATCCCGGCCAGCTCCGCGGCGGGCAGCGACCGCAGCACCGGGCGCAGCACCTTGGCCAGCAGGGCGGTACGGGTCTCGTCCCAGGCCGGATGGACGCCGGGGCAGGCGCTCCAGGCGCAGAAGCAGGCGGCGGCGTACTCCGGCGAGGTGCGCAGCCGGTCCCGGACCCGCTCGGCGTGGACCGTCCGTTCGTAGGCGGCCAGCAGCCGGGTCTCCCCGGACCGGGCCAGCCCGTACAGCTCGCTGTCCGGCGTGGGGCCGTCGACCAGCCGCCGGGCCAGCGCGGCGAAGACCCGCTCGGTGACGGTGTCCGGGACCGGTTCGGCGGCCCCGGCGCGCAGCCCGAGCGCCCGGCCGACCCACTCCTCGCCCTCGCCCCCGGTGCCGAGCAGGCCGGTGAACTCCAGCAGGAGCAGTGCGGCCCGCTGCCCGGGGCGCAGTTCGGCCGGGAAGCAGCGCAGCAGGTCGGCGGCGAGGACGGGGACGTCCACGTCGTCCGGGGGCGCGGCGAGGGCGGCGTCGACCAGGACGTCACGGGTGCCGGCCGCGCGGTGGATGTCGGAGCCCAGCTCGTTCAGCAGCAGGCTGGCCTCCTGGCTGGTCGGCAGCTCGCCCGGCCAGACCAGGGCCAGGGCGGTCCGCAGTACGGCCGGGTCGGCGTGCGGCGAGACGCCGGCGGCCCGCACGACGCCGTGGAAGCGGGCGAGTCGGTCGGCGGCGTCCGGCCCGGTGCCGCCGGGTGCCAGCACGCACATCCGCAGGTGCGGGAAGCCCGGGTGCAGAGCGACGGGCAGCCGCGACCCCGCGAGCCGCCGGGCGACGGCGGCCGGATCGGCGGCGGCCAGCGCGTCCAGGGCGCCGAACAGAGCGATGCGCAGGGCGGGATGCTCCTCGACGGCGGCGAGCAGGGCGGGCGGTGGTTCTTCCCCACCGGGACCCGCCGTGCCGTCCGGCGCCGCCACCAGCACCCGGGACAGCCGCCCCGCCAGCCCCGGCAGCAGGTCCTGGCAGTCGATGTCGAGCAGGTCGGCGGTGCCCAGCAGGAGCAGCGGACGGCCGGTGGCGGGCTCGCGCACGTCCGCGATGCCGGACCGCAGCGGCGCGGCCAGCGTCCGGGCCAGCCCGCCTCGGACCACCGGCGTCAGCGACCCGGCGCGCAGCGCGGGCACCGGTCCGCCGGAGAGCACCGCCGAGGTCAGCACCCGCCCGGCCAGCGGCGCCGTCACGGCGATCGGCAGCCGCCCCTCGACCCGGTCCAGGAGCGCGGCCACGGCAGCCCGTTCGGCACCGGTCTCCGCCGTAGCCGTAGCCGTAGCCGTCGACGCAGACGCGTCTGCGACCGTAGCCGTGCTCAGCACGCCGATCAGCGCCGTCAGGGTCGGCTCGGGCAGCGTCCCGACCCGTTCGGCCGCCCACTGGGCGGCGGCGGCCCGGGCGTCGGAGCGCAGCGCCACCCCGGCGGTCAGCGCCGCCGCCGCGAGGTACCCGAGATCCAGGGAGGCGTCCCGGAACAGCTCCGGACGCCCCGCGCCCCACACCCGCGCACAGGTGTCCGCCCAGGCGTCCGGCACCGCCCCCGCCGCCCCCTCGGCCGCCCGCCCGGTGCAGTCGTGCACCCGCAGCCGGGGCCCCGGCGGACACGGCTCCGACGACGGCAGCGCGCCGACGATCTGCTGCCGGGCCTGCTGCGGACGGCGGGTGTACGTCGTGAACGTCAGCCGGTGCGCCACCTCCCGGGGCAGCACCGCGCAGGCCAGCGCGATCCACTGGGCCACCGCCGCGCTGTCGTGCTCCACCAGTACCAGCTGGCAGGCGTCGGGCTGCTCGGCGAGCACCCTGAGGTCGGCGAAGAACGCGGCCAGCCGGTCCGCCCGGGACGCCGCGAAGGCGATCAGGCCGTCCCGGCGCAGCAGCCCGGACGGCTCCAGCCGGTCCAGCGGAGCGGGCCGCCGGTCGGCGGGCGTGGCATCCGCCCAGCGCGGCGACTCCCACGCCGTGATGGGCAGCGCCCCGTCCGGCAGCCGCGCCCCCGGCGGCAGATACAGCGCGTGCGCGTGGAAGTTGCCCCAGCGCCCGCTGTAGTCCGCGCCCGTGTAGACGGTACGGCTCAGCAGCCGTCCGCCGTCGGACAGTTCGTGGCAGCCCAGCGCCTTCGGGAACCCGCTGAGCTGTGCGGCGTCCGGCCGGGCCGGCAGGTCGCGCGGCGGCTCGTACCCGATGAGCTGCTCGGCCTCCCGCAGCAGCCCCTGCGGCACGCCGTCGCTGATCGCGGTGAACCGGAACCCGGAACCGTCCGGTCCGGGCGGCGCGGACGTGTAGTGCAACTGGGCGAGGCTCACTTGACCCGCCCCTTCCCGGCGCCGCGCACCCGCAGCAGCCCCTGCCGGCTCAGCAGCCACAGCAGCGGATCCTCCACCCGGACCGGCTGCGGCCCCGACTTCGGGGCGTCCGCCGGGGCGTCGGCCGGCGGCGGCGCGCCCAGCGCGGACAGCCCGAACAGCGACACCTCGGCGAAGTCCAGCTCAAGGCGCCGCATCAGCGTCCCCGAGTCCCAGTCCGCCAGCAGCGACCGCATCTCCTCGTGCACGGCGAGCCGGTCCTCGTCGTCGTAGACCCCGCCCTGGTGCGGGGCGTTGCCCAGCAGCGGCGAGTGCGGGTCGAGCAGCGTCCCGAGCATGTCCGTCTTGGTGACGGCCACCGCGATCGGCGTACTGACCCGGCCCCGCGCGCCCCGTCGCCCGTGCGCCCGCAGCTGGGTCGCCAGGTCGGCGGCGATCTGCTCCGGCGGGGTCTCCACGGCCGGCAGCGGCGGCCCGTCGTGCACCGGCAACCGGTCCCGTACCGAGCCCAGTTGCAGCGGGTCGACCAGCATGATGATGCCGTCGGCGGCACTGAGGTAGCGGGTGTAGCGGTCCATCGCCTCGGCGTCCGCGAGGTCCTCGCCGGCCGCGTCGAAGAAGACCAGCGTGGTGTGCCGGGTGCCGCCGCCGGGCCGGCCGCGCCGGGGCAGGCTCAGCCGGTACAGCAGCGGGTCGCTGAAGCCGAGCGCCGCCGGGCGGGTGGCGTCCGGCAGCCGCAGCCGCTCGTAGAGGTCCTCGGCCATCTCCTTGTCCCGCCGCTGGGTGCTGGCGCCCATCGCCGCGAGCGAGGCGTGGTACGCCTGCCCGACCCGCTGGTTCAGTTCGTTGACCAGCACGGAGACGTACGTGCTCTTGCCCGACGCCTTCGCACCGACCAGCGCGATGATGCGGCTGTCCTGGTCGCAGTAGTCGCTCGGCAGGTCGTTGTGGCAGGTCCCGCAGACCCGGACCGGGGTGCCGACCCCGCACTTCGGACAGGGCACGCTGCCCGCCGAGCTGCCCAGCACCCGGCCCACGCTGCGCGGCGGGTCGAAGACGGGGCCGCGCATCCGGGCCGCCGGGGGAGCGTTGGGCCCGGTGAACCCGGCCCAGATGTCGTCGCGGACGGGACCGCACGGCGCGCCCTTGACGCCGCTCGGCATCATCTGGCAGCGGTAGGGCAGCCGGCCCGCCGAGGCGCGGGTGAAGCAGTAGGGGCAGGTGACGGTCGTCATGGGCTCAGCGCACCACCAGGGTCGCGGGGGAGGGTTCTTCGAGGCGTACGGCCGTGGCGTGCTCGCCGAGCAGGAAGCCGCGCAGCGTGTAGGGGGCGGGGAAGGGCGCGGCCGGCAGCTCCTGCTCGACCGTGCCGCCGTGCCGGGTCAGGTCGGTGCCGGCCACCCGCAGCACGGTGGTGCCGTCGCTCGCGTGCCGGGGGCGCAGGGTGCCGCCGCGCACCACGCACACGAACTCGGGCAGGTCCGCGCCGGCCGGGTCGGGGCCCAGCAGGGTGACCCGCAGCAGCGGCCGGCGGCGGCGGGACCGGAACCGGCCCGGGGCGCGCACCAGTTGGTACCCGATGGCGGTGTCCGCGGCGAGCAGCACCTCGGCGGGCTCGGCGGGCAGCAGGACCGCGCCCGGCACCTGGGGGGCGACCGAGGCACGGACCCGTACGGCGTGCGGGCCGACCGGGAGCCGCAGGCCGCCGCGCCGGTAGGCGTGCGCGGTGACGGTCCGCTCACCGCCCTCGCCGGGCGCGGTGACCTCCGGTCCCGGCAGTGGCTCCCAGGCGACGGTGACCTGTCCGGTGCCCGCCGGCCACTCCAGGGTGACGGCGGCCTCCCCGGCCGGCAGTCGGCGGGCGGCGAGCGCGGTGACCGGCGCCGGTGCCTCGACCCCGACCACGGGCCCGGCCAGCGCGCGTTCGCCGCGCACGGCGACGGCGGCGATCCGCAGGTGCCCGCCGCGGCGGGGGCGGACGGTTCCGGTGGGGGCGGAGGTGGTGGCCGGGCGGGGCGGCGGGTCGACGTCATCGGCCGGGTCCGGGCCCGGCGGGTCGCTGAGGCCGTCCAGCCGGGCCGGCAGTTCGTCCGTGCGCAGTTCGGTGCCGGCGGCCGGCGCGGCGCCGGGCCACTCCACCAGCCGGACGTCGGCGTCCCGCGCCCCGGTCCAGGTGAACCGCAGGACGTCGCCGTCGGGTTCGGCGGTGAGCGTGCCGACCGGCTCCGGCCAGGGGTGCACGGTACGGGTGAGCAGCCGGCCCGGCGAGGCGACCGGGGTGCCGTCCGGGGCCCGGTAGTGGCAGCTGACCCGGAACGCGTGGGTGCCGACGGCCAGTCCGGTCGCGGTGAACCCGTCGGCGTCGGCGTCCAGCCGCTCGGCCGCGCTCTCCGGGCCCCGGTGCTCCACGGTCACGCTGGTGGCGCCGGGCGGGCAGGTCCACGCGCAGGTCACCCGCCCCGGCCCGTCCGCGAGGTCCGGCGTGCCGACCTCCGGGACGACCGGCAGCCGGTGCGACACCAGCGGGGGGCCGGACACCTGGCCGGCCCGCAGCGGCAGCGCGGCGTAGCGGACCGTGCTGCCGGGGACGACGGCGGTGTCCCGGGCGGTGCCGGTCAGTGCCGGGACCTCCCGGTGCCCGGTGCCGCCCCGCTCGTCGCGCAGCAGACACAGCAGCCGCCAGGACTCGGCACCGTCCGCGTCCCAGGCCAGCGCCACGCCGTCCAGGGCGAGTCCGGCCCGCAGCGCGGCGGGCCGGCCGGGTTCGGGCCGGTGCGTGCGGACCAGGCCGTGCAGCGCCCGCCGGTCGTCCGCGGCCTCGCCCAGCGCCCGCAGGTACTGCTCGGTGGCCGCCTCGGCGTCCCCGTGCCGCGCCGCGTGCCGGGCCGTCTCCAGCGCCGTCTCCAGGGTGGCCAGCCGGCCGGCCAGCTCCGCGCGCAGCGCCCGCAGTTCCGGGTCGTCGCTCTGCGGCAGCCGTTCCAGCAGGCCCCGGGCCCGGTGCAGCCGGCGGTCCGCCCAGGCGTCGGCGAGCGCCTCGGCGGCGGCCCGCTGTCCCGGGTCGAGCACCGGCCGCAGCCGGGCCGCCGCCAGCAGCCCCGCCGCCTCGCCGGGATGGATGCCCAGTTCGGCGACGACCTGCTGCCACTGGTCCGGCGGCCGGTCCTGCACCAGGCCGATCAACTGGTAGAGCACGACCCGGCGCAGCGCCCGCGCGTCCCGCCGGTGCACCGCGGCCAGCAGCCGCGCCAGTTCCGCGGCGGGACCGGCGCCACCGGCCACCTGGTCGAGCAGCGCGCCGTCCACCCGTCTGCGGCCGCGCGGACCGGACGGCACCTCGAGACCGTCCAGGACCCGCAGTCCGCCGCCGGACGGCACCAGAATCTCGGCCGCGTGCCGGGCACCGGCCGCGTGCTGCGCGGCGGTCAGTTCGGCGTAACCGGGGACCAGCGGACTCAACGGCAGCCCCGACAGCGCACCGGGCAGCCCCAGATGATGTCCGAATATCCGACCTGCCCCCACCTGTGCCGTGCCCCCCGCGCTCGTTCGCCGAAGCACCATCCCAGCAGATCAACGACCGGGGAGGGAAGGGTTTCCCGGAACCCGCGCACGCCGCGCCCGCAACCCGCGCATCCGGGGCGCGCCCGGTCGGCCCCGACCGCCGCGGCGACCGGCTGGTCCGCCGTGACCTGCTCGTCCGTGACCTGCTCGTCCGTGACCGCCGCGGTGGTCGCCACCCGCAGGCGCGTCGAGACCCCGCTGCACCGGCACCCGGACCGCCCCGACCAGGGCCTGGTGCGAGCGGCGCCCGGCGTCACGCCCCCACGGCCACCCGCGCCGCGGCCGGCCTCCGGGCCGCCTCGTACCGTCGCACCAGCAGCCGGGCCACCTCCGGTGCCGGGCCGAGCACGTCCGCGAGGACGTCGGCGCCGGCCGCGCCGCGCGCGATGCGGTCCGGCAGCCGGCCGGGGGCCAGTACATAGGGGGCCACGGCGATCCGCGCGCACCCCGCCGCCCGCAGCTGACGCACCGCGTCCTCGGTGCGCGGAAGGGACGCGGAGGCGAACGCAGGCCGCACGGCGCACCAACCGGTGTGCCGCCACTCCCGCGCGATGTCAGCGATCACTGCGATCGCCTCCGGGTCGGTGGACCCCGCCGAGGCCAGCACGACCCCGGTCGAGGACTTGTCGGCGGGGCTCAGCCCCGCCTCGTACAGCCGCCGCTCCAGCGCGCGCAGCAGCAGCGGGGCCGGGCCCAGCACCTCGGCCTGCCGGATCCGCAGCCGGGGCGGCGCGGCCGCGAGGACCGCCGGGATGTCGGCCTTGGCGTGGAAGGCGCGGGTCAGCAGCAGCGGCAGCGCCACGACGTCCCGGACGCCCTCGGTGGCCAGCGACTCCAGCACGCCCGGCACCGACGGCACGTTGAAGTCCAGGAACCCGGTCTCCACCCGGACGTCCGGGCGCAGCGCCCGCACCCGGCGGACCAGGGCGTGCACGGTCGCGGCGTGCCGCGGATCGCGGCTGCCGTGGGCGATGACGAGCAGGACCGGTGCGGACATGACGGCGTTCAGCTCCTCACCAGCAGACCGCGGCTGCGCAGCACCCACCGCTCCAGCGGGCTGAAGACCAGCAGGTCGACCGCGATGCCGACGACCAGGATCAGCGCAATGGCCTCGAACACCATCGCCATGTCACTGGCGTTGCGCCCGTTCTCCAGCAACTGCCCGAGCCCCACGCCCAGGTCGGGGAAGGAGGCGATGATCTCGGCGGCCATCAGCGAACGCCAGGAGAACGCCCACCCCTGCTTCAGCCCGGCCACATAGCCGGGCAGCGCGGCCGGCAGCGTGATGTGCCAGGTGCCCTTCAGCCCGGTCGCGCCCAGCGTGCGCCCGGCGCGCAGGTACAGCGGCGGCACCTGGTCGACGCCGGACACCAGCCCGTTGGCGATGGAGGGGACCGCGCCGAGCAGGATCACGGCGTACATCATCGAGTTGTTCAGGCCCAGCCAGATCACGGCCGGCGGCACCCACGCCACCGACGGCAGCGACTGGAGGCCGGACAGGATCGGGCCGAGCGCCGCCCGCACGAACCGGACCCGGGCCACCAGCAGCCCCAGCGGCGTGCCGATCACCAGCGCCAGCAGGAAACCGGACAGCCCGCGCGAGACGCTGGTCCAGATGTAGCCGAGCAGGGTGCCTTCGAGCCAGGCGTCGTGCAGCACCCGCCACACGTCGGCGGGCGCGGGCAGCTTGGTCGGGTCGTCGACGATCTCGAAGGAGATCAGCGCCTGCCACCCGGCCAGCACCAGCAGTACGGCGACGAGGGGTGGCAGCACCTTCTGGGTGAGGGTGTGCCGGACGGACGTACGGCTCCGCTCGGTGGTCTCCAGCGCGTCGAGGCCCGCCTCCAGGCCGGCCAGGCCGTCCGTGTCCGCGGCCGGGGTACGGGTTTCAGTGCCGGCCATGACGACGGATCTCTCCCCGCAGTTCCTCGGTGATCTCGACGGACAGCTCCGCCACCGCGGCGTCCTCGATGCGGCGCGGGTGCGGCAGGTCCACCGTCCACTCGCGGGCGACGCGGCCCGGCCGGGAGGACAGCAGTACCACCCGCTCGGCCAGCCGGACGGCCTCGCGCACGTTGTGGGTGACGAACAGGACGGACAGCCTGGTCTCGCGCCAGATCCGGGTCAGTTCGTCGTGCAGCACGTCGCGGGTGATCGCGTCCAGCGCGGCGAACGGCTCGTCCATCAGCAGCAGCCGGCTCTCCTGGGCCAGCGCCCGGGCCATCGCGACGCGCTGCCGCATCCCGCCGGACAGCTCGTGCACCCGCTTGCCGTACGCGCCCGTCAGCCGGACCAGTCCGAGCAGTTCCTCGGCCCGGTCCCGGCGGTCGGCCTTCGGTACGCCGCGCAGCTTCAGGGCGAGTTCGATGTTCTTGCCCGCGGTCAGCCACGGGAACAGGGCGTGCTCCTGGAACATCAGGGCGGGCCGCCCGGCGGTGTCGATCGTGCCGGCGCTGGGCCGGTCCAGGCCCGCCACCAGGTTCAGCAGTGTCGACTTGCCGCAGCCGGAGGCGCCGAGCAGGGTGACGAACTCGCCGGGCGCGACGTCGAGACTGACGTCGTCCAGGACCAGCTGCGGCCCGGCCGGGCCCGCGAAGGACTTCGAGACGTGCTCGATCCGGGCGGCCCGGGTGGCGGCGTCGGTGCCGTCGGCGGCCTTGGCGAAGGTCGTGGCCATGGTCGTCACCTCCTGAAGGACGAGGAAAGGAGCGGGTGCTGCCGGACGCCGAGCCCGGCGTCGTCGACCGCGGGCTCGCCCTCCGCTGCGAGGACCTGGTCGAGCAGGCTCAGGTCGTAGATGCCGTCGAGGTCGGGGTCGTCCAGCAGCCCCGCCGCGACGGCGTGCCGGGACTGGGCGGCGAGGGTGGCGGCCAGCGGGTCGTCGGTCACCGTCAGCGACTCCCAGGCCGGGTCGAGGATGTCGGCCGGGAGCGCGGTCCCCGAGTCGGCCTTCAGCTGCTCGTTGGCCGCGGCCTTGGCCGCCTCGGGGTGCGCCTCGATCCACCGGTTGGTCGCCACCGACGCCTTCAGCACCGTCTCGACCGCCCCGGGGTGCTCCGTCAGGAACTCCTGGCGCACCACGATGTTGGTGGTCACGAACTTCTGCTCCGGCCACAGGCCGGCCTCGTCGACCAGCACCTTCCCGCCCTCGGCGACCAGCCGGGACGCGGTCGGCTCGGGCACCCAGGCGCCGTCCACCGACCCGGTGCGGAAGGCGTCCGGGGTGACCTTGTTGTCGCTGCGGACGACCGTCACGTCGCCCTTGCCGCTCTGCGCGTCGACCCGCCAGCCCTGCTCGGCGGCCCAGTGCAGGAACGCCACGTCCTGGGTGTTGCCGAGCTGCGGGGTGGCGATCCGCTTGCCCGCGACATCCCGCACCGACTTGATCTTCTCCGGGTTCACCACCAGCTTCACCCCGCCGGACGCCGACCCGCCGACGATCCGCAGGTTCGCGCCACCGGACCTGACATAGCCGTTGACCGCCGGGGACGGCCCGATCCAGCCGATGTCGATCGACCCGGCGTTGAGCGCCTCGATCTCGGACGGACCCGCGTTGAACACCGCGTACTTCGCCTCGGTGCCGCCCAGCGCCTGCTGGAAGAACCCCTTGCGGTTGCCGACCAGGGCGGTGGCGTGGGTGATGTTGCCGAAGTAGCCGATCCGCACCGAGTCCAGACCGTCCGTCTTCGCCGCCCCCGGCACCGCCTTGACGGTGTCGTCGGCCTTGGCCCGCGACCCGTAGCCGCAGGCGGCGAGGGCGAGCAGCAGCGGCAGGACGGCGAGCACCGGCAGGGCGCGGCGGACAGCGGCGGCGGACATGCTCAGAAATCCCACCCGTCGTCGTCCGCCGCGGCCACGACCGGCTCCGGGGACGCGAAGGACTCGCCGACCATGCCGGCCGTGAGCGTCGTCCCGTCGGCCGGGTCGATCAGGATGAACGATCCGGTGCGCCGCGAGTCGGCGTAGGAGTCGGCGGGCAGCGGCTCGGCGGTACGGATCTTCACCCGGCCGATGTCGTTGGCGACGAGCTGCCCCGGGTGCGGGTGCAGCGACAGGTCGTCCAGCGTCAGCCGGGCCGGGATGTCCTTGACGATCGCCTTCACCGTGCGGGTGCCGTGCTTGAGCAGCACCCGGTGGCCGACGGTCAGCGGCGCGTCGGCGACGTGGCAGACGGTCGCCTCGACGTCCTGCGTGGTGGCCGGCGCGTCCTGGGTGGGCACGATCAGGTCGCCGCGCGAGACGTCGATGTCGTCCTCGAGGAGCAGCGTCACCGACTGCGGCGTCCACGCCACGTCGACCCGCTCACCGAGCAGGTCGATGCCGCTGACCTTGGTGGTCCGGCCGGACGGCAGCACGGTGACCGGGTCGCCGGTGCGGAAGGTGCCGGCGGCGATCTGACCGGCGTAGCCCCGGTAGTCGGGGTGGTCGGCGGTCTGCGGCCGGATCACGTACTGCACCGGCAGCCGGGCGTGGCAGTGCGCCAGGTCGTGGCTGACCGGCACGGTCTCCAGGTGCTCCAGGACGGTCGGGCCGCCGTACCAGTCCATGTGCGCGGACGGCTCCACCACGTTGTCCCCGACCAGCGCCGAGATCGGGATCGCGGTGACCTCGGGGACGCCCAGCTCGGTCGCGTACGCCGTGAACTCCTCGGCGATGGCGGCGAACACCGGCTCCTGGTAGTCGACCAGGTCCATCTTGTTGACGGCGAGGACGGCGTGCGGGACGCGCAGCAGGGCGGCGATGGCGGCGTGCCGCCGGGTCTGCTCGACGACGCCGTTGCGGGCGTCGACG
>NZ_JBQOUX010000072.1:0-41969 GCF_052216785.1 Streptomyces sp. JW3
GGACGCGGGGACCGCCCCTCGGTGTGCGCTCAGCCGCCGGTTCAGGCGCCGGTGACCTCCACCGCGGCCAGGTTCTTCTTGCCGCGGCGCAGCACCAGCCAGCGCCCGTGCAGCAGCTCCCCGGCGGCCGGGACGGCGTCCTCGGCGGCGACCTTCACGTTGTTCACGTAGGCGCCGCCCTCCTTGACCGTGCGCCGGGCCGCCGACTTGCTGGCGACCAGGCCGACCTCGGCGAACAGGTCGACCACCGGAGCCGGCTCGGCGACCTCGAAGCGCGGCAGCTCCGAGAGCGCGGCGGTCAGCGTCGGCTCGTCCAGCTCCGCCAGGTCGCCCTGGCCGAACAGCGCCTTGGACGCGGCGATCACGGCCGCCGTCTGGTCCGCGCCGTGCACCAGCGTGGTCAGCTCCTCGGCCAGCGCCCGCTGCGCCGCCCGCGCCTGCGGACGCTCCGCGGTCTGCCGCTCCAGCTCCTCCAGCTCCTCGCGGGACTTGAAGGACAGGATGCGCGAGTAGCCCGAGATGTCCCGGTCGTCCACGTTCAGCCAGAACTGGTAGAACGCGTACGGCGTCGTCATCTCCGGGTCCAGCCAGACCGCCCCGCCCTCGGTCTTGCCGAACTTGGTGCCGTCCGCCTTGGTCATCAGCGGCGTCGCGTACGCGTGCACCGTGGCGTCCGGCTCCAGGCGGTGGATCAGGTCCAGGCCCGCCGTGAGGTTGCCCCACTGGTCGCTGCCGCCCTGCTGGAGCACGCAGCCGTAGCGCCGGTACAGCTCCCGGAAGTCCATGGCCTGGAGCAGCTGGTAGCTGAACTCCGTGTAGCTGATGCCCTCCGAGGACTCCAGCCGGCGGGCCACCGAGTCCTTGGTCAGCATCTTGTTGACCCGGAAGTGCTTGCCGATGTCCCGCAGGAACTCGATCGCGGAGAGCCCCTCGGTCCAGTCGAGGTTGTTGACCATCACGGCCGCGTTCGCACCCTCGAAGGACAGGAACGGCTCGATCTGCCCGCGCAGCCGCCGCACCCACCCGGCCACCGTCTCCGGCGAGTTCAGCGTGCGCTCCGCGGTCGGCCGGGGGTCGCCGATCTGCCCGGTCGCCCCGCCGACCAGCGCCAGCGGCCGGTGCCCGGCCTGCTGGAGCCGGCGCACGGTGAGCACCTGCACCAGATGCCCCACGTGCAACGACGGCGCGGTCGGGTCGAAGCCGCAATAGAACGTGACGGGACCGTCCGCGAGCGCCTTGCGCAAAGCGTCCTCGTCGGTGGACTGGGCGAACAGCCCGCGCCACTTCAGCTCGTCGACGATGTCCGTCACGGTTCTCGTGTCTCCTCGGTGATCTCGTACGCAGACGTACGCAGCTTCTCGTCTGCGGCTACGAGGTTATACGCCCTGGCTGACAGAGCTCATATTGAAATCGGGCACCCGCAGCGCGGGCATCGCCGCCCTGGTGAACCAGTCGCCCCACTCCCTGGGCAGCGTCCGCTCGGTGCGCCCCGCCTCGGTGGCCCGCCCCAGCAGGTCCACCGGCGACTCGTTGAACCGGAAGTTGTTCACCTCGCCGACCACCTCGCCGTCCTCCACGAGATAGACCCCGTCCCGGGTCAGGCCGGTCAGCAGCAGCGTCGCCGGGTCGACCTCGCGGATGTACCACAGGCAGGTCAGCAGCAGCCCCCGCCGGGTGCCGGCGACCATCTCCTCCAGGGAACGGTCGCTGCCGCCGTCCAGGATCAGGTTGTCGACAGCTGGGGCCGGCGGCAGCCCGGTCAGCGCGGCGCTGTGCCGGGTGGTGGTCAGCCGGGCCAGCTCACCCTCCCTGATCCACTCCGTGGGGGAGACCGGCAGCCCGTTGTCGAACACCGACTGGTCGTCGCCGGAGGAGTGCGCCACCACGAACGGCGCCGTCTCCAGACCCGGCTCGGCCGGATCGCTGCGCAGGGTCAGCGGCAGCCGCCCGATCCGCTCGCCCAGCCGGGTGCCGCCGCCCGGCTTGGAGAACACCGTCCGCCCCTCGGCCGCGTCCCGGCCCGACGCCGACCACAGCTGGTAGATCAGCAGGTCCGCGACCGCGGTCGGCGGCAGCAGCGTCTCGTAGCGGCCCGCGGGCAGCGCCACCCGCCGCTCGGCCCACCCCAGGCGTACGGCCAGCTCGGCGTCGAGCGCCGCCGGGTCGACGTCCTTGAAGTCCCGGGTGGCCCGCCCCGCCCACGCCGAGCGCGACCGGTCCGGCGACTTGGCGTTCAGCTCCAGCGTCCCGGTGGGCTGATCGTGGCGCAGCCGCAGCCCGGCCGAGGTCCCCAGATAGGTGGAGGTCAGCTCGTGGTTGGCGAACCCGTACAGCTCCCGCCCGCCGGCCCGCGCGCGGGCGAACGCCTCCCCGAGCGCCGGCGCGAAGTCGGCGAACACCGCGGACGACGTCTCGGCCGGCGCGTCCGTGAAGTCCGGCGCCTCGGGTACGCCGGTGACCAGCGGCTGCGCGTCCTCGGCGGGCCCGGCGCCGCGCGCCGCCTGCTCGGCGGCCCGCACCAGCGGCTCCAGGTCGTCACGGGTGACGGCGGACCGGGACACCACGCCGGTCGCCGTGCCCTCGCTCCCGTCCACGGTGGCGACCACCGTGAGCGTGCGCCCGCGCGTGACGCCGTTGGTGGTCAGCGCGTTTCCCGCCCAGCGCAGATTGGCGGTGGAGTGCTCGTCCGCGATGACCACGCACCCGTCCGCGCGGGACAGCTCAAGGGCCCGCTCGACGATCTCGTGCGGCTTGCTGCTCATGCGCGGGCTCATCGACCGGCCTCCTGCGTCGTGTTGAGGATGTTGACGCCCTTGAAGAGGGCGGACGGGCAGCCGTGCGACACCGCCGCGACCTGGCCCGGCTGGGCCTTGCCGCAGTTGAAGGCGCCGCCCAGGACATACGTCTGCGGACCGCCGACGGCCGCCATGGAGCCCCAGAAGTCGGTGGTCGTCGCCTGGTAGGCCACGTCCCGCAGCTGCCCGGCGAGCCGCCCGTTCTCGATCCGGAAGAACCGCTGACCGGTGAACTGAAAATTGTACCTTTGCATATCAATTGACCATGAACGGTCGCCTACGACGTAAATACCGCGTTCCACCCCGCCGATCAGATCCTCCGTGGACAGCCCGCCGGGGTCGGGCCGCAGCGACACGTTGGCCATCCGCTGCACCGGCACATGACCGGGGGAGTCGGCGTACGCGCACCCGTTGGACCGCTCGAAGCCGGTCAGCCGGGCGATCCGCCGGTCCAGCTGGTACCCGACCAGCGTGCCGCCCTTCACCAGGTCCCAGGACTGTCCCGCCACCCCTTCGTCGTCGTACCCGATGGTGGCGAGCCCGTGCTCGGCGGTGCGGTCACCGGTGACGTTCATCAGCTCCGAGCCGTAGCGCAGCTTGCCGAGCTGATCGAAGGTGGCGAAAGAAGTACCGGCGTAGGCGGCCTCGTAACCGAGCGCCCGGTCCAGCTCGGTGGCGTGCCCGATGGACTCGTGGATGGTCAGCCACAGGTTGGACGGATCGACCACCAGGTCGTACAGTCCCGCCCGGACACTCGGCGCCCGCATCTTCTCGGCCAGCAGCCCGGGGATCTCGGCCAGTTCGGCGTCCCAGTCCCACCCGGTGCCGGTCAGGTACTCCCAGCCGCGCCCGGCGGGCGGCGCCAGCGTCCGCATCGAGTCGAACTCGCCGCTGGAGTCGTCGACGGACACCGCGGTCAGTACCGGGTGCAGCCGCACCCGCTGCTGGGTGGTCGAGGTCCCGGCGGTGTCGGCGTAGAACTTGTTCTCATGGACGGTGAGCAGCGAGGCGTCCACGTGGTCGACCCCGTCGGCCGCCAGCAGCTGCCCGCTCCAGTCGGCCAGCAGCGCCGCCTTCTCGGCGTCGGCCACGGTGAACGGGTCGATGTCGTACGCCGACACCCAGGTACGGTCGGCGTGCACCGGCTCGTCCGCCAGCTCGACCCTCTCCTGCGAACCGGCCGCCTTGATCACCTGCGCCGACAGCTTCGCCATCGCCACCGCCTGCGAGGCCACCTTGGCGGCCGCGTCCGGCGTCAGGTCCACGCCGGACGCGAAACCCCACGTACCGCCGTGCACGACGCGCACCGCGTACCCGAGGTCAGTGGTGTCCGAGGAACCGGACGGCTTGGCGTCCCGCAGCCGCAGCGAGGCGCTGCGCACCCGCTCGAGCCGGAAGTCCGCGTGCTCGGCACCGAGGGAACGGGCGCGGGCCAGGGCGGCGTCGGCGAGGGGGCGTAGCGGGAGGGCGAGGAACGATTGATCGATCTCATGGGCCATGTGCGGCCTCCCGTTCGGTCATCGTGCGGTCCGGGTGAGTGAACCACGTCGTCAATGGAGTCGGTGTGGCTGTTTCACGGTGACGGAAGCAAGGCCACGCCGGTCGGATCTGTAGTGCCGAAGGCCGACGAGAAGGACCGGCCGCCGGTTAGGCTCTATGGGCGATCACGCCGCACAAGCAGCATCGGCCTCTGAGCTCCCGGAAAGGCGGTACCACCCCATGAGCAGCGCAGGCGGGGCGTCCCAGGCACCAGACCCCCGACTTGTACGCCTGGCTGGGAGGTCCCGCAACTTCGGCTTCCTGCTGCCACACCTTCCGCTGCTCGTCGCGTACGGAACCGCTGCCGAGAGTCATGTCTTCAGCGACCCGAACACATCCCTGATCAAATCCCGACAGTTCGGCGAGGCCATGGCAGCTGACCTGGTCAGCCGGGCCCGGGTCCGGGTGGAGGGCAGTACCCAGTTCGACCGGCTGCGGGCACTGGACAGGGAGGGGTACCTGCACGGCGATGTCGGCACCGCCTTTCACGAGGTGCGGGCTCTCGGCAACGACGCGAACCATTCGGGACTCGACAGCGCCGACGACGCCTTCCGGGCCCTGCGCACCTGCTTCCGTCTCGGGACCTGGTACCACCGGCTGCTCACCGGATCGCGGGAACAGTTGCCGTTCGTGCCGCCCAGCCCGGACAGCGTCCCGGCCGCTGAGAACGAGCGCCTGCTGCAGGACGTCGCCCAGGCCCGCAAGGACCTCGAAGAGGCCCGCGTCAGCTACCGCGACCAGGCGTCCCAGGCCCAGGCCGAGCAGGCCGCCCGGACCGCTGTCGAACGTGAGCTTGCCCAGGCGCAGGCCGAACGCGAGGAGCTGGCCCGTGCGGTCGCGGCCATGCAGGGCCGGCTCAAGGAGTTCCAGGCTGCCGCCGAGGCCACGCAGGTCGGCCGCCGCCGGGCCGGCGCCGCAGACCGGGCCGCCGCGTCGGCCGCCGTCGCCGAGCGCGCCCGCCTCCTCGACAACGCCGAGCAGGCATCCCGCGAACCCCTCACCGAGGTTCAGGTCCGCAAGCGCCTCGACGCCATGCTCGTGGCGGCGGGCTGGGACGTCCAGAGTGGCGGCGCGGACCTCAACCTCCACGTCCAGGGCGACCGGCGCGGCAACGGCGTCGCCGTCCGCGAGGTCACCACCGCCCGGGGCCGCGCCGACTACGCCCTCTACGTCGACCGCAAGCTCGTCGGCGTCATCGAGGCCAAGCGCGAGGGCGCCGACCTGTCCGCCGCAGAGGCCCAGGCCGACGGTTACGCCGACCACCTCACCGATGCCCAGCAACGCCTCAGCGCCTGGCGCACCCCGCTCCCCTTCCGCTACGTGAGCGACGGCGGCGAGACCCGCTTCCGTTCCGTCCTCGACCCGGACTCCCGTACCCGCCGCATCTTCTCCTTCCACCAGCCGCGCACACTGGCCCGCTGGGTCCGCCAGGCCGAGGAGGATGAGCAGGCCCCCAGCTACCGTGCCCGCCTGCGCCGGCGCATGCCCGAACTCGACGAACGCCCACTGCGTCCGGCGCAGATCCAGGCAGTACGCGAGGTAGAGAACTCGGTGGCGCTCGGCAAGGGCCAGCAAGGGATGGGCCAGTCGCGCTCCCTCGTCCAGATGGCCACCGGCGCGGGCAAGACGTTCACGGCGGTGACGTTCTCGTACCGGATGCTCAAGCACGCGCGTGCCGAGCGCGTCCTGTTCCTCGTCGACCGCAACAACCTCGGAGTGCAGGCCTTCGCCGAGTTCGAGAACTTCAAAACGCCCGACACCGATCGCAAGTTCGCTGACCTCTACAACGTTCAGCGCCTCGGCGCGGAGGGCATGTTCGCCTCCTCCAAGGTCGTCATCTCCACCGTCCAACGCCTCTACATGGAGCTCACCGGCGCGAGCCTGCCGGGTACCGAACGGCAGGACGGGGACATCGACTACGACGTCGATGTGCCGGGCGGCATCGAGGTCGGCTACAACGCGGACATCCCTCCGGAGGCCTTCGACCTGATCGTCGTCGACGAGTGCCATCGCTCCATCTACGGCAAGTGGCGCTCCGTCCTCGAATACTTCGACGCCCCCATCGTCGGCCTCACCGCCACTCCCGTCGCCCAGACCTTCGGCTACTTCAACGGCAACCTGGTCAGCGAGTACTCGTACCAGGAGGCGGTGGCCGACCGCGTCAACGTCGACTTCTCCGTCTACGAGATCGAGACGCGGATAACAACCGAGGGCGGTGTCATCGCGCACGGCACCATTCCCGTCCGCGATCGCCGCACCCGCCGCCAACGCTACGAGGACATCGACGAGGACATCGAGTACGGCGCCAACCAGGTCGGTGCCGGAGTCATCAGCAAGGACCAGTTGCGTACGGTCGTCCAGACCTTCCACGACCGGCTGTTCACGGAGATCTTCCCCGAGCGGGCCAAACGTGACTCGGCCACGGGTACCCTGCGGTGGGACGAGATGTACGTCCCCAAGACCTTGGTCTTCGCCAAGAACGACAACCACGCGGAGGAGATCGTCGAGGTCATCCGCGACGTCTTCGGCAAGGGCAACGACTTCTGCGCGAAGATCACCAGCGCGGCACGCAACGCCGCCGAGCGCCTCTCGGCCTTCCGTAACCTCCCGGAGCTGCGCATCGCGGTCACCGTCGACATGATCGCCACGGGCACGGACGTCAAGCCGCTCGAATGCCTCCTCTTCCTGAGGGACGTCAAGAGCTGGGCGTACTTCGAGCAGATGAAGGGCCGCGGCGCCCGGACCTTGTCCCTCACGGACTTCGAGAAGGTCACCCCCGGTGTCGGCCCCAAGACCCGCTTCGTGATCGTCGACGCGGTCGGCGTGACGAAGAAGCCCAAGGTCGACGCGGCGCCGCTGGAACGTCACACCGACAAGCAGATCAGCCTGGAGAAGCTGCTCCGCAAGACCGCCGCGAACACCATCGAGGAAGAAGAGGTCTCCACCCTCGCGGCCCGCCTGGCCAAGCTCGACATCCAGATGACGGACGAGGAGCGCGCCGAGATCCGCCGCCTGAGCGGCGGACAGGAACTGACGAAGATCGTTCATGGGATGGTCGACGCCGTCTCGGCGGACCGGCAGCTGGAAGTCCGGGAGGCCGCCGAGCGCGCGGGCCGTGACCCCGAGCGCGCGGTACGCGACCTCATTGAGCAGGCCGTGCAGCCGCTCGCCGCCCAGCCGCCACTGCGCGCCCGACTGCTGGAGATGCGGCGCGCGAAGGACATCCTCTACGACGAGAACGGCGCGGACGAGCTGCTCCGCGCGGGCGCGGCCGTCGACGACAAGGACACGGCAACGGCAACGGTCCGCGACTGGCGCCAGTACATCGCTGACAACCGCGATGAGATCGCGGCGATGTCCCTCGCGTTCAGCGCCGGCTCCGACGTGCCGCCGGGCGTCGCGATGAACAGGCTCAAGGACGTGGCCCGCAGCATCGCCCGCCCGCCGCGCGCCTGGACGCCGGACCGACTCTGGGCGGCATACGAGAAGGTGGGCGAGACAGTTGTCGACGAGGCCCGCCGCAAGCACACGGCCTCCGATCTGCTGGCCCTGCTCCGCTACGAACTCGCGGGCGGCGCGGAGCGGGGCGCGCCGGCCCCGCGCCCGTACGAGGAGCTTGTGCGCGAGCGCTACCAGGCCTGGATCGCCCGCCAGGAACAGCTGGGCACCCGATTCACCGAACGTCAGCGCTGGTGGCTCGACCGCATCGCCGCCGCGACAGCGGAACGTGTACGCTTCGACACCGCTGACCTTGATTACGCCCCTTTCACCTCACATAACGGCACGGACGGATTCATCGCCGAATTCGGGGGGACGCGGGCGGAACACATAATTACTGAACTGGACAGGGAGCTGAGCGCGTGACGACCGACTCGGGTGCGGGGCCGGGGGGTTCGGGGGCCGACGGGGCTGTCACGGAGGAGCTGCCTGCGGGGTGGACGCGGGCGACTATCGGCGAGTTGTGCGATGTGAATCCCCGGGGATTCGACGAGGAACCCGACGACGACGACTTCATCTCGCAGGTGCCCATGGCTTCCGTCGAAGCAGGGACGGGGCGCATTGATGCGTCGACTCTGGTTCGGTATGGCGATCTCAAAAAGAAGTCGCTGACCAGGTTCCAGGAGAATGACGTACTCTTCGCGAAGATCACCCCCTGTATGGAGAATGGAAAGATCGCGAAAGCGCAGGGGCTGGCAGGAGGCCGGGCGCTGGGAAGCACCGAGTTCCATGTGCTGCGAAGTCGCGGGGCTGTTCTCCCTGAATACTTGATGCACTTTCTGCTGCAACGCCACGTTCGACGGATGGCGGAGCAGCACATGACGGGTGCTGTGGGCCAGCGTCGTGTACCGCGCCCCTATCTGGCTGAGCTGGAGATTCCTGTACCACCCCTCGCGGAGCAGCACCGCATCGTCGCCAAGCTGGACGAGCAGTTGGCGCATGTCGAGGCGGGGGAGGCAGCAGTCCAAGCCGCCTTGGCTGCCTCTCAGATCCTGCGGAATCAGATCACAGGAGATGGAGCGTGTGGTGGCCTCGACGGAGTTGAGCGGTTCCCCGTCATGCTCGATTCGGCAGACATAGATGACGGAACGCTTCCCGACCTCCCGACCGGATGGCGGTGGATGCGTCTCGGGGAGATTGCAGATGTAGTCGGGGGGGTCACGAAAGACAGCAAGAAGCAAAACGACCCTGAATACGTCGAGGTTCCGTACCTTCGGGTAGCGAACGTCCAGCGCGGGCGAATCGTGCTCGATCGAGTTGAAAAGATCCGGGTTCCTGCGAAAAAAGCTAAAATGCTGAAGCTTGAGGTCGGGGACGTCCTTCTCAATGAAGGTGGAGATCGAGACAAACTAGGCCGTGGTTGGATCTGGGAAGGGCAGATCAAGGACTGCATCCATCAAAATCACGTGTTTCGTGCCCGTGTGATAGGTGAAGTTCTGGATCCTAGGTTGCTTGCCTGGCATGCGAACGCGTTCGGTAAAAACTGGTGTGATCGCAACGGGAAACAGACAGTGAACCTTGCTTCTATCAGTCTCCGAAGAATCAAGTTGCTACCCGTCCCTGTTCCGCCGAAATCTGTACAGGCGGATCTGGTCAAGTCGATCGAAAGCCGTTTGACAGAGGCCGAAACCGCTCAGCAGGTGGTTCAGGGGGTGCACGAGCAAGGCGCGAACTTGCGCAACGCCCTCCTTCACGCCGCCTTCACCGGCGCTCTCGTCCCTCGAAACCCTGACGAAGAACCCGCCTCCGTCCTCCTTGATCGGAACCGCGCTCAGCGCGCCGTCGACGCCAAGCAGCCCAGGCGTAGGCGCGCGCCTCGCGTTACGCCTGCGGCCACCCCCCAGATCTCAAGCCGACCAGTCCCCTCCGGGACCCAGGAAGCACTTCCCCTGTGAGCACTCTCATGAGCAGCAGCGCTGAAAAGCCGACCTCCGCGGAACCCGCTGAGGCGGCGGTCTTTTCGGCAACCGGCACGGCTTCCGTCCTCCGTACGGTCGAAGCCATCACCAGGGTTGCCCCCGCCGCCTCGACCTCGACCTCCACCCTCGTCAACCGTCTCTGGTCGTATTGCGAACTGCTCCGTCACTCCGGCGTCTCCACCCTGGACTACGTCGAGCAGCTGACGTACCTCCTCTTCCTGAAGATGGCCGACGAGCGCGCCAACCGCCCGGTCGTCTTCCGGCGCAACACCCCCGAGCGGCCTCTCGTTCCGGAGGGCCGGGACTGGAAGAGCCTGACCACCCGGTCCGCCGAGGCGTTGCTCGACCACTACGAGTTCATTCTCAAGGACCTTGGTCAGCGCGGCGGCACCATGCTCGGCGAGGTCTTCACCAAGGCGCAGAACAAGATTCACGAGCCGGCTGTCCTCGACCGCCTGATCAAAGACTTGATCGACCCCTACACCTGGACCACCGAGAACCAGGACCTCAAGGGCGACGCCTACGAGGGCCTGCTTCAGCGCGGCGCCGAGGACCGCAAGACCGGCGCGGGTCAGTACTTCACACCCCGCCCGCTCATCGACGCCATGGTCGACTGTGTTCAGCCGAAACCCGGCGAGACCATCACCGACCCCGCCTGCGGCACCGGCGGCTTCCTCATCGCCGCGCACGCCCACCTCGTCCAGAACTACGAGGACGAGCTGTACGGCGACAAGGGCCGCGCCCTCCAGACGGGCGCGATCACCGGTTACGAACTCGTCCGCGAGACCGGGCGCCTCGCCCTGATGAACATGCTGCTGCACGGCATCGGCAGCTCCGAGGCCAAGCCGCTCATCACCATCCAGGACTCGCTTGCCCGCCCCCCGAAGCGGCACTACGACATCGTGCTCGCCAACCCGCCCTTCGGCGTCGGTTCGGTGACCGGTGAGTCGTACACCTCCCGTACCGACTTCTGGGCGCCGACCACCAACAAGCAGCTCAACTTCGTCCAGCACATCTACAACCTGCTGAAGACCAACGGCCGAGCCGCCCTCGTTCTCCCCGACAACGTCCTCTTCGAGGGCGGCGCCGGCGAGACCATTCGCAAGAACCTGCTCAACCTCTGCGACGTCCACACCCTCCTGCGTCTGCCCACGGGCATCTTCTACGCCAACGGCGTCAAGGCCAACGTCCTGTTCTTCGACAAGACCGGCCAGCGCACCGGAGGCCGCCCCGGCACCCGCAAGCTCTGGGTCTACGACTTCCGCACGGACCAGCGTTTCACGCTCAAACAACGCCAGCTGGGCCGCCAGCACCTCGACGACTTCGTCGCCGCGTACCACTCCGGCGGTACGGACTTCACCAAGCGCACCCCGAGCGACCGCTTCCGCGCGTACGACTACGACGAGCTGATCGCCCGGGACAAGGTCAACCTCGACCTCACGGTGCTCAACTCCGACGCCACCGCGACCAGGGAGTACGCGTCCCCGGACGTGATCGCCCAGGAGATCGTCGACGAACTCGAAGTGGCACTGGCCGAGTTCACGGCCGTGGCCCGCGCATTGAAGAAGGACGCGCCACCGTCGGCCGACGAGAAGTAGACACGGCGAACAGGCCGGTGGTTCTCCAAGAGCCACCGGCCTGCCGTTGCTTCCTGTCTACGCGCTCACAGTTCGCCCGCTATCACACCCGCCCGAAACGCGGCCCACTCCGACGCGGTGAACCGCAGCGGGTCCCGCTCCGGGTTCTTCGAATCACGCACAGCCCGCGCGCCGCGCGGCAGCTCAGCGACCTCGACGCAGTCGTTCTCGCCCGCGCTCGCGGATGCCTTGCGCCACCTCGCGCCAGAGAGTTCCTCTGCGTACAGCTCAGCCTTTGGGTCCTTCACCTGCGGCTTTCCTCTTCCTTCCGTGCGATGAGTGCCATCGAGTCATCCACGGGAAGTGCTGCCGCGACGATGCGCTCGAAGGCGTCGGCGAAGATCTGCACTTCGTCGATGCCCTCAACGTAAGTCGCACCGATGAGGTTTTCCAAGAGAACGACATCTGGCATCGGCCCGGGGAAACCGACCAAGTTGAAGCCGCCGGCGCCGCCCGGGTGTGGAGTCGCGGCCAGCGGCATGATCTGCAGAGTGACGTTGGGTAGTTCCGCCGCGTCCAGGAGACGCCGCAACTGATCGCGCATCGTGTCGGGTCGTACCGCGAAGCGCTGATACAGGACCGCCTCATGGAGAACTGCCCAAAACTTCAGGGGGCCTTCAGGGCGAGTGAGTACGGCCTGTCGAGCCATACGCACCTCGGACAGAGCCGTGACCTCCTCCGGCGTGCGCGTGGTGGCGTTGGCGCTGACCGCCTCCCGCGCGTATCCGGCGGTCTGCAACAGTCCAGGAATGAGCAGAGGGCTCCAGATGTGCACGCTCTCCGCGTCCGACTCCAGAGAGATGTAGTCCGCGTAGGCGGGAGCTACAACCCCACTGTAAGTCTGCCACCAGCCTTGCTTTCGGGCGTCCTTGGCCAGCCCCTCCAGCGCGCTCACAACATCGGGATCGGTCACCCCGTAGACCTTGAGCAGCGGGGCGACTTCGGCCGGGCGGATGAGGCCGTTGGCGGTCTCGATCCGGGACAACCTCGGCCCCAGCCAGCCGAGCTCAGCGGATGCCACGTCGAGGCTCATCCCCGTCGCGTTGCGGTACCGGCGCAATGCCTCGCCCAGTCGTCGACGTCGAACAGTAGGTACAGGGCGCACATTTGGCATGTGCCGAGCCTTCCATTGAGAGACATTGAACGTCCAGGGGAATAAGGGTTCGATCAATCATTTCGGGTGACAAACTTGCTGACGATCATGAATGGAGAGCAAGCTCAATGCATCGCAGGGCAACGAGAGATTGCCCCCGACGTGTAGGAGCCCCCATGCCCCACTCCCTCGGCTGGTACCACACCCCCACCCCCGCCGGCTTCGTCCTCCATCTCTCCGCCACTCCGGATCACCTCAGTGCCGCCAGAGCCCTCGTCGGCAAGACGCTTGCCGACGCCGGGATCGACGAAGGCCTGGCACACGCCGTGCAGTTGGTGATGTCCGAGTTGTGCGGGAACGCGGTCCGCGCCTGCGGCGACTTCGTGCCACTTGTCGCCGAGGTGGCGGTCGAACCGCCGCAGGGGTTCGGCGGAGGCGCGGAGCGCGGCGTACGGGTCAGACTGCACGACCCGTACCGGCAGATGCTGCCCGTGCTCGGCAGCGTACGGCTGGACGATCCTGAGGCGGAGTCGGGACGTGGGCTGCCTCTGGTCGATCTGCTCGCGCCGGGATGGCGGGTCGCGGTCACGCCGGTCGGCAAACAGGTGCGCTGCCGGATTCCCGCTGAAAGGGAGATCGGGGCCTGACAGGACGCTGCTGGTGAAAACGCCACTTGTAGTACCGAGATCCGGGCTTTTGCCTACCATGGAAGGGAGTTGATCGCCTGCGGCCCGATCGGCCGGTCGGATGTGTTCTCGGAGCGCTTAGCCGCTGGTTCCGACACTGTGCCGGCCTCAGGGGGGTGGCCCGTCGGCGTATCCACTCGAACAGGGACGTTCGAGAACGGGTGGGGCATGGCGACGGAGCGTGACAACATCGGGGCGAGAGGGCCGGAGAGCGACTGGACGGGGAAGGGGATCTTCAGGCGCTGGAAGCGGTTCTACGAGCAGGAGACAAGCGGCAAGGCTCTGACCCGGCTGGAGTTCACCGAGCACATCGCGTATCTGCTCTTCCTCAAGCTCGATCATGAGCGCGCCCAGCGAACGGGGATGTTCGCAAGTCAGCCGATCGCTCCGGCGGACAGTTGGCCGAGCCTCGTGCTGGCCAGCGGTGAGGATCTGCACCGTGCCCTCACCGGCTTGATGGCTGAACTCGGCAAGCCGAACCCGCAGGATCCCCGCCGGGGCATCGCAAGCGTCGTCTTCCAGGACTCCCGTCCCTGGAACGTGGACAGGATGGCGGAACTCGGACGGCTGATCATCGAGGAGTTCGACTCGTACCGCTGGTCGGACGTGCGACGGGACGAACTCGGCGCCGCCTTCTCCCTGCTGATCGCCGACTGCCGTGACGACATCCGGACCAAACGGGAGACGGGCCAGTTCCTCACACCGCCCGATCTGCTGAAAGTCATAGTCAAGGCGCTCGCCCTGACCCCACAGGACCGGGTGATAGACGCTGCGGTCGGGGTCGGCACCAGTCTCATCGCCGCTCATCGGGAGATGGCCGCGCACGGGGGCCGCGTCGACGCCGCCGCCATCGCGGGTGCCGACATCGACGTACAGATGTGCCGCCTGGCGACGATGAACGTGCTCCTCAACACCGGCCGCCAGTTCCACGACGTACCGCCGATCCTGCGCGCCGACTCGCTCAAGGCGAAGGAGCGCGCAGTGCGCCGGCACGAGCGGGACGTGGCTGCCACCGTCGCCATCTGCAACCCGCCGTTCAAGAGCAACGTCGAGGCGAACACCGAGCAGCGGGACGACTTCTGGGCGCAGAATGCCGCGCTCCCGGCCAACTTTCTCCAGCACCTGGCCATCACGCTGCCTCAGAGGGCCAGGGCGGCTGTCTTCGTCCCCGATGGTGTGCTGTTCCAGGGCGGGGCGGCGGCAACCATCCGCAAGGCGCTCCTGAAGAACTGCAATGTGCACACTCTGCTGCGGCTGCCGACCGGCATGTTCCACGACACCGGCTCCAAGACGAACATTCTCTTCTTCACCAAGTCCGTCCCGCGCCCGACCGGCGAGCCGGCCACCGATGAGCTGTGGGTCTACGACATCCGCGACCGTCACCACACGAACACCGAGAACCCGCTCACCGAGGACGACTTCGCGGAATTCCTGGAGGCGTACCGACCCGGCGAGGAAGGGCTCTCCGGCCGCACGGAATCCCCGCGCTTCAAACGCTACGACCGTGACGCCGTGCGGAGAATACTGGACAGCTCCCGTGCCGGCCTCGACTTGAAGGCTCATCTCGCCGACACGGACGACGACTTCGGTAATCCGCGCGACATCGCGCAGTCGATCGTGGATCATCTCGGCGACGCGCAGCGTAGCTTCCAGGTGGTACTGGACTCCCTCAGCTGATGTTCCTCCTGTGCCCGCCCCCATCGCCGCCCCTAGTCAGCCGGACAGGAAGACCATGAACGCCACCCCCCAGCAGCCCGACGTCCCCACCCAGGTCCGCCAGATCGGGCGTGCCTTCGACGAGACGTACACCGGCCTCATTGACGTGAGCGACTTCGGCAATCGGCCGCCGGAGCAGACCAAGCCCGCTTTCCGCTCCCGCGCCCTGGCGGCGCACGCCGTGCGCATCATGACGGGGTGGACCCATGAACAGGCGGCCGACTGCGTCATCGACGGCGGCCAGGATCAGGGGATCGATGCCATCGCCATTGACGAGACGGCCGCACACATCTACCTCGTGCAGGCCAAGTGGAGCCCGACCGGAACGGCCAAGGCGGACGAGACCGCCGTACACAAGCTTTTCGCGGGACTGACCCTCATAGACTCCGGGGAGGCTGCCCAGTTCAACCCTCGCGGTCAGATTCTCGCCAAGCAGGCGCACGAACTCATCAGCGAGAAGGCCACCAAGATCACACAGGTGATCGTGCTCATGGGAACCGAGCGGCCCTCGCCGGGCGTACGACAGGTCATCAAGAACGGCGAGGGGGAGTTCAACTCCCACGGTGACTACGTCGATCATCACTTTCTGCACGCTCAGGAGATCCACGCTCTGGTCCGGAAGGATCAGCGCAGCGACCCCGTCACCCTCGAAGCGACGCTTCAGCCCTGGTTCAGTGTGCCCTCGCCCTACCTCTCCTACGAGGGCGTCATGCAGGCGGAAGAGGTCGCGAGCTGGGCCAAGCACGGCAACGAGTTGTTCGTCCGCAACATCCGCAACCCGCTGGGACTGACCCCGATCAACAAGGAACTGGTGGACACTCTCACCGACGAGCCGTCCCTCTTCTGGTACTTCAACAACGGAGTAACCATCCTGTGTGACTCCGTGAACGTGGTGCCCGGGTCACAGAAGTTCCCCGAACGTCACCCGATCCGTCTGACGGCACACGGCGCCAGCGTCGTGAACGGGGCACAGACCGTCCGCTCCGTCATCGACGCTGCCCAGCAGGCCGAGGAGGCTGGGCTCGCCGAGGTCACGGTACGTTTCATCGTCACCGGCGGCGACACCGACTTCGCCAACCGCACCACCCAGGCCACCAACCGGCAGAACCACATCACCGAGCGCGACCGCATCGCCCTCGACCCCGTTCAGGCGGTGCTCATCGACGAGTTCCGCGCCGAGCTCGGTCTGGTGTACAGCGTGCGTCGCAGCGAACTCGAACCGCAGGACGACGAGGGCTGCTCCGTCGTGGAGGCCGCGTGCGCGCTGGCCTGCGCCCATACCGGCAGCCGGTTCGCAGCCCGGCTCGTGGCATCCGGGTCCACCGACGTGCTCTGGGAACGGGGCAGCAGCGGTATCTACGACCCCCTCTTCCGTTCCGTGCCGAGCGTGTACGAGACCTGGAACGCGGTGAACGTCCTACGGGCGGTGCGTACGGCTCTGCGTACGGAACGCGAACAGTACGCGGGGCGTGCGGCGGCCGTCATCGACGATGGCACGTTTCTCATCACCCACCTGGCGTTCCGGAGACTGCTCGCCCAGGACGCCGGCATGGGCGAGCCGGACCAGTCGCTCGCATGGGCTGCCGCAGCCAAGGGGCAGGTACCCGACCTGGTCAAGCGCATCGTCCCGGTGCTGGTGCAGGCCCTGGACGACGAGGTGGGGACCCGAACGAGCCTCCAGCGCGCGTGCGCCGACCCCGGGCAGGCCGCCGATCTCGTGACCGCGGTCCTGGCAGCCCTCGAAGGAGGCGGGACTGCGGACGCCGCCGCGAAGTACCGGCGTGAGGAGAACAAGCCGCGCAAGCGCCGTAGGCCCAACGCGGTGCACGTCATCATCGACAGGGGTGTCCTGGACGAAGGAGCGCCCCTCCGTCTTGCCCTGTACGTCCAGCCGGAGAAAGACGCACTGGCCGCCTGGCTCGACGCGAACCCGCGCAGGGCACTTGCGAAGTGGACCAACACCAACCGGACTCGTCCGATCGTCTGGGCCGCCGACGGCATCGCGTACTCGCCCAGTGGTCTCATCGCACGGATGTGGGAGCTGGCCGAATGGGAAGGACGCCCGGTCTCGAACCAGGGCACCGCCCGCTGGGCCACCCAGGAAGGGGAGACGCTCTCCGACCTTGCCCGGCGGCTTCTCGACGGGATGGAGGAAGAGAAGGACGCCGAGTAGCGGCTGAGCAGGATGGGCATTCCCCGACCGTGACGTGGGCCCCTCATTCGTGGTTACAGTGAGTGTTATGTAGGCACAAACGAGGGGGCCGCCATGAGCGCCATCTCCGTCCGTGAGTTCTCGTACAACCCCAGCGCCGTATTCGCCCGCGTCGAGAAGGGCGAGGCGGTGCAAGTCACGCGCCACGGCAAGGTCATCGCCATACTGCTTCCCGGCGCGGGGCCGGTCGCCCGCTACTCTGATCTCGTGGCTCAGGGCAAAATCCGCCTGAAGGCCACTACGACGGCAGACCTGGACCGGCTTCCGCGTTACCGGCTGCCAGCCGGGGCTCCCGATCCAGTCGAGCTTCTCCTCGCAGAGCGCGAGGAGAACGACCGTTGATCTACATGGATTCCTCGGCACTGCTGACGTTGCTCATCGGCAGGCCGGGCGCCGACGAACTGCGTGACTTCCTCTCCGCACGGCCAGGTCTGCCCATGGCCACCAGCACGGTCGGAGTGGTGGAGACGGTGAGGCAACTGGACAGGGTCGGATCTTTCCCGAACGCTCTGGCCGACCTGGACCACATGGTCACCGAAATCCTCCTCACCGCGGAGGTCCGGGATCTGTCCACAAGGGTTCCGGCGAATCTGCGGTCGCTTGATGCTGTCCACGTGGCCAGTGCTCTGGTCATCGGCGACGCTCTCGACTCCCTGATCTCCTACGACAAGCGGATGCTCGACGCGGCCCGGGAGTCAGGGCTGACCGCACACGCGCCCGGCACGGCGTACTGACGCGTACAGGGGGCTGCCCGCTTACGCACCGGACATGGCGGGCCTAAGTGCCATGCGTGGGCGGCTCAACTGTAGGGACCCGACAGCGCCCGCCGTAAGCCACTGTGGGTGCCCGATTCTCCGCGCGGGAGCCGGGACCGATAGGTTTTCGAGGAAGCCGCCTGCCATCCGGATGTGTCTCATCCAGATGCGTCCAGATGTCCGGGCGGACGTGTTCAGACCCCTATCGAAAGGGTGATCCGTTGAGCCGCTCGGTTCTCGTCACCGGAGGCAACCGGGGCATCGGCCTCGCCATCGCCCGCGCGTTCGCCGACGCCGGCGACAAGGTCGCCTTCACCTACCGTTCGGGTGAGCCGCCGGCCGCCCTGACGGAATTGGGCTGCCTGGCCGTCAAGTGCGACATCACCGACGCCGAGCAGGTGGAGCAGGCCTACAAGGAGATCGAGGAGGCGCACGGCAACGTCGAGGTCCTCGTCGCCAACGCCGGCGTGACCAAGGACCAGCTGCTGATGCGGATGTCCGAGGACGACTTCACCTCCGTCCTGGACACCAACCTCACCGGCACCTTCCGCGTCGTCAAGCGCGCCAACCGGGGCATGCTGCGCGCCAAGAAGGGCCGCGTGGTGCTCATCTCGTCCGTCGTCGGACTGCTCGGCCAGGCGGGGCAGGCCAACTACGCCGCCTCCAAGGCCGGTCTGGTCGGCTTCGCGCGCTCCCTCGCCCGTGAGCTGGGGTCGCGCAACATCACCTTCAACGTCGTCGCGCCCGGCTTCGTGGACACCGACATGACCAAGGTGCTCACCGACGAGCAGCGCGCGGGCATCGTCTCCCAGGTGCCGCTGGGCCGGTACGCGCAGCCGGAGGAGATCGCCGCGACGGTGCGGTTCCTCGCCTCGGACGACGCCTCGTACATCACTGGAGCCGTCATCCCCGTTGACGGCGGACTGGGAATGGGTCACTGATCACCATGAGCGGAATCCTCGAGGGCAAGCGCGTCCTGATCACCGGCGTGCTGCTGGAGTCCTCCATCGCCTTCCACGCGGCCAAGCTGGCCCAGGAGCAGGGCGCGGAGATCATCCTGACCGCCTTCCCGCGGCCCACGCTGACCGAGCGCATCGCCAAGAAGCTGCCCAGGCCCACCAAGGTCATCGAGCTGGACGTCACCAACGACGAGCACCTCGGGCGCCTCGCGGACATCGTCGGCGAGGAGCTGGGCGGCCTCGACGGCGTCGTGCACTCCATCGGCTTCGCGCCGCAGGACGCGCTCGGCGGCAACTTCCTCAACACGCCGTTCGAGTCGGTCGCCACCGCCATGCACGTATCGGCGTTCTCCCTGAAGTCGCTCACCATGGCCTGCCTGCCGCTGATGCAGAACGGCGGCTCCGTCGTCGGCCTCACCTTCGACGCCCAGTACGCCTGGCCGCAGTACGACTGGATGGGCCCGGCCAAGGCCGCCCTGGAGGCCACCAACCGCTACCTCGCCCGCGACCTGGGCAAGCAGAACGTGCGGTCCAACCTCATCTCGGCCGGTCCGCTCGGCTCCATGGCCGCCAAGTCCATCCCGGGCTTCAGCGACCTGGCCGCCGTGTGGGACAGCCGCTCCCCGCTGGAGTGGGACCTCAAGGACCCCGAGCCGGCCGGCCGCGGCGTCGTCGCCCTGCTGAGCGACTGGTTCCCCAAGACCACCGGCGAGATCATCCACGTCGACGGCGGTCTGCACGCGATCGGAGCCTGACAGCCGCCTGCGCCGCCAGGGCCCGCGTCCGCAAGGGCGCGGGCCCTTCGCGTGTCACCCGTCCGGCCCCGCCGGCCGGGCGGCCCGAGGGCCGGCGGCGCAGGCTGGGAGGCGACGCCACCCCGCGTTCCCACCCGCGCTTTTCGCCCCGTACCGGCCGAGGGGGTCCGCTTGTGCGCTGCGCCCGCCGCCTGGCCGCGGCAGCCGCCGTCGTCGCCTTCGGGCTCGTCCTGCCGTACGAGGCGGAGTCGGTGCCGCACGAGGCGGAGTCGGTGCCGCGCGAGGCGGAGTCGGTGCCGCGCGAGGCGGAGTCGGTGCCGCGCGAGGCGGAGTCGGTGCCGCACGGGGCGGTGCCGGTGCCGTTCGAGGCGGTGTCGCCGCACGCGCGCGTGGCGAGCGATCGCGGCCGCGCCGCGCCGCCCCGGCCGTTCGGCGCCGAGTGCCGCATCCGGCGCACCGGCTCCCGGGTGACCGCGTACTGCCACAACCCCTATCCGGACCCCGACCGGGTCAGCCTGCACGTCGAGTGCGTCCGCTGGTGGGACCTGGACAGCGACGGCGCCCCGGTGGCGGCGGGCCCCGCGCGGACCGTACGGCTGACCGGGCGCTGCTGGAAGGAGATCGGCTCGGTCTGGATCAGCCACCGGCGTCCGGACTGACCCGCCCCGGGCGGCACACGAACGGGTAGCCCGCCGCCTCCTCACCGGCCGTCCCGGCGTCGCCCGCGCGGATCGCGTCCATCAGCCGGGTGTGGTCCATGTGCGTCTCCGGGGTCAGCTCCGTGCCGACGTCCTCGCGCAGCCAGTCCCGCATCACCTCGCCCAGGTCCGCGTACACCGCGGTCATCACGTCGTTGTGCGAGGCGGCCACCACGGCCAGGTGGAAGGTGGCGTCCGCGGTCACGAACGCCTCCGCGTCGCCCGACTCCCACGCCTCCGCGCGGCGCACCATCAGCGCGTCCAGCTGCTTGAGGTCCTTCTCGGTGCGCCGCGCGGCGGCCAGCCGGGCGGCGGCCGACTCCAGCGTGGAGCGCAGCTCGGCGATGTGCCGGGGGTCGGCGTCGGCGAAGCGGCGGTGCATCACCCCGGCCAGCTCGCTGGTGGCGACCACGTAGGTGCCGGAGCCCTGGCGGATGTCGAGCAGCCCGTTGTGCGCCAGCGCGCGGACCGCCTCCCGGACGGTGTTCCGGGCCACCCCCAGCTGCTCGACCAGCTCGGGCTCGGTCGGGATACGAGAGCCGACCGGCCACTCGCCCGAGGTGATCTGCTGGCGGAGCGCGGTGATGACCTGCTCGGACAGGGCCGAGCGGTGAGGATGGCTCAGGGGCATGGCGCACCTTTGGGAAGCGGGAGTGGACAGGTAATCATCCCATGATTCTATGATGGGTCTCATGGCTAGTGAGGAAACTTCGACGCTGAAGACCGCCCCGCACGGCGGCGCCCGGGAGCCGGTACGGCCCGCTACGCGCGCGTGGACGCCGTGGAAGGCCCGGCTGCTCGTCCTCGGCATCGTGCTGACCGCGCTCAATCTGCGGCCCGCGATCACCAGCCTCGGCGCGCTCCTGGAGGAGGTCCGCGACGGACTGGGCATGAGCGGCAGCGTGGCCGGGCTGCTCACCTCCGTGCCGCCGCTCTGCTTCGCCGTCTTCGGCGTCACCGCCCCGCGGCTCGCCCGCCGCTTCGGCCCCGGCGCGGTGGTCTGCGCCGGCATGGCCGCACTCACCGCCGGGCTGCTGATCCGCCCGTACGCCGGCGGCACGGCCGGGTTCCTGGCCGCCAGCGCCCTCGCGCTGATGGGCATAGCGGTCAGCAACGTGCTGATGCCGGTCATCGTCAAGCGCTGGTTCCCCGACCGGGTCGGCTCCATGACCGGCCTGTACTCGATGGCCCTGGCCTGCGGTACGTCGATCGCCGCGGCGGCGACCGTGCCGGTGACCGACGCCCTGGGCGGCGGCTGGCAGCCCGGCCTCACGGTGTGGGCCGCCCTGGCGGCGGTGGCCGTGCTGCCCTGGCTGCCGTTCGTCCGGGACCGCGGCGCGGCCTCCGCGCGGGGGAGCGGTCCCAGCGAGTCCGGGCCGGCCGCCGTGACCACCGCGACCGCCGCGACCGCCGTTCCCGCTGAGAACCCGGCCGCCGGGGCTGCCTCCGCCCAGTCCGCTCCCGCCCAGTCCGCTCCCGCCCAGTCCGCTCCCGCCGAGCGGCCCGCCCTGCGGATCACCCGCAGCCGGACCGCCTGGGCGCTCGCCGTCTTCTTCGGGCTCCAGGCCACCGGCGCCTACGTCACGATGGGCTGGATGGCGCAGATCTTTCGGGACGCGGGCGTCTCCGCCGGCACCTCCGGCGTGCTGCTGGCCGTCACCATGGCGATGGGCATACCGCTGGCCTTCGTCATCCCGCGAGTGGCGAGCCGGCTGCCCCACCAGGGCCCGATGGTGGTCGTCCTCGGCGTCTGCGGCCTCGCCGGATACGCCGGCCTGTACCTCGCGCCCGCCGGCGGCGCCTGGGCCTGGGCCGTGCTGCTCGGCATCTCCAACTGCGCCTTCCCGCTCGCCCTGACCATGGTCGGGATGCGGGCGAAGACCGGCCCGGGCGTCGCCCAGCTCTCGGCCTTCGCGCAGAGCACCGGCTATCTGATCTCGATCCCCGGGCCGCTCCTGGTCGGCGTCCTCTACCAGCACAGCGGCGGCTGGGGACTGCCGATCGCGCTGATGAGCGCCCTGATGGTGCCGCAGATGGCGGCCGGCGTCCTGGCGGGCCGCAACCGTACGGTGGAGGACGAGGCGGCCCGCTGACCGGCCTGCTGACCGGCCCGCTGACCGGGCTGCCGGTCCCGGGTGCGAGACTTGCCGTATGCCAGTTCTCGACCCGAATCCCCGCAACGGCCAGAAGAAGATGCTGATCGTCTTCGGCTCGTTCCTCGCGATCTTCGTGATCATCGGCATCGTGGCGACGATCGCCTCCCCGTGAACCGGGCGGCCCCGGCTCGGCGAGGTGGGGGTAACCCCCCAGTCCCCTAGGGGGTGAGACTCAGGGTCGAGTGGGTGGGTCACCGGATGGGACGGCGGCCCCGGATTCCGTAACTTCGTGGTGTGGACGCGAGAGCCCCGGCGACGGGGACCGCGGCTCACCTCGCACGATCACGGACCAGGGGACGCCGAAGACCCGCGGAGGCACTCATGTCGACCCCCACGCACACCCGCCCCCGCCCCGTCTCCCGCGGCGGCGTCGACATCCGGCTGCCCTGGTGGGCGCTGGCCCTGCCCACCCTCGCCTTCGTGATGCTGCTGGCGCTGATACTCAACCCGTCCCAGGCCCACGCGGCCGCCGACCAGCCCGCCCTCGCCCACCTGCTGGAGCAGGCCCGGCACCTGCTGGGACGCTGACTCGGCGCCCCCGGGGCGCGCGGACCGGCCCGGCCGCCCCGACCGTGCCCCGCGACCGGAAATCCGCAAGTCAACTCCCTGCGCCCCGTGGCCTGTTTCATGCGAAGCTGGGAGACATGAGCGTCGCAGAATCGCGCAGGATTGTCCTTTTCCGGCATGCGAAAGCCGACTGGCCCCAGGTGCCCGACCACGAGCGACCGCTCGCCGAGCGGGGCCGCAAGGAAGCCGCGGAGGCCGGACGCCGCCTCACCGACACCGGCCTCTCCTTCGACCTGGCCCTGTGCTCCACGGCCACCCGGACCAGGGAGACCTGGAAGCTCGCCGTCCAGGAGTTCCCGCAGCGTCCGAAGACGGTCTACGAGGAGCGGATCTACGAGGCGTCGCCGGGCGAGCTGATCGCCGTGCTCAACGAGACCCCCGACGACCTGGGCAACGTCCTGCTAATCGGACACAACCCGGGCGTGCAGGGGCTCACCGAGGTACTGGCCGGCTCGGCCGAGGGCGACGCCCACGAGCGGATGGCGGGCCGCGGCTTCCCGGCCGCCGCCTTCGCGGTGCTGACCTTCACCGGTCCCTGGAAATCCCTGGAGCCCGGCGTCGCCACCCTGCGGGACTACTGGGCGCCCACGGACTGACCGGCCTGCCACGCTGAGGGCCCGGTCCCGGGCCCTCAGCCGCCGACGGTTCTCAGCCGTCCTCGCCCTCGGCCCGGTCCAGGAGCTGCTGGTCGAGGGTGTCCGCCGCCTCGACCTCCTCGCGGGTGATGCCCAGCAGATACAGGACGGTGTCCAGGAACGGCACGTTCACCGCGGTGTGCGCGGCCTGCCGCACCACCGGCTTGGCGTTGAAGGCCACCCCGAGACCAGCCGCGTTCAGCATGTCCAGGTCGTTGGCGCCGTCCCCGATCGCCACGGTCTGCGACAGCGGTACGCCCGCCGCCGCGGCGAACCGGCGCAGCAGCCGCGCCTTGCCCGCCCGGTCCACGATCTCCCCGGTGACCCGCCCGGTCAGCTTCCCGTCGACGATCTCCAGGGTGTTGGCCTGGGCGAAGTCCAGCCCCAGCCGCTCCTTCAGATCATCGGTGACCTGCGTGAACCCGCCGGAGACGACGCCCACCTGGTAGCCGAGCCGCTTCAGCGTACGGATCAGGGTGCGCGCGCCGGGCGTCAGCCGCACCTCGCTGCGCACCTTGTCCACGACCGAGGCGTCCAGGCCCTCGAGCAGCGCCACCCGTGCGTGCAGCGACTGCTCGAAGTCCAGCTCCCCGCGCATCGCGGCAGCCGTCACCTCGGCCACCTCGGCCTCACAGCCCGCGTGCGCGGCGAACAGCTCGATCACCTCGTCCTGGATGACCGTCGAGTCCACGTCCATGACGACCAGCCGCTGCGCCCTGCGGTGCAGTCCGGCGGCGACCACCGCTATGTCGACGCCCAGCGCCGCCGCGTCCGTCACCAGTGCGGTCCGCAGCGGCTCGGTCTCCACGCCGGACACGGCGAACTCGACCGCCGTCACCGGGTACTTCGCCAGCCGGAAGATCCGGTCGATGTTGCCGCCGGTCTTGGTGATCCGGGCGGTGACCTGGGCCGTCGCCTCGGAGGTGAGCGGATGGCCGAGCACCGTGACCAGGGAGCGGCCGAGGCCGCGCGGCCGGTTGTCGCCGGTGCCGGAGATGATCTCGGCCTGCATCTTCATCGACTCCGCCCAACTGTGGACGGTGGCCCGCAGTTCGCCCTCCAGTCCCCGCGGCGGCTGCGTCACGAGCGCGCACAGCACCATCCGGCCCCGGGTGACGACCTGCTCGATGTCGACGACGTCGAGCGAGAAGGCGGCGAGGGTGTCGAAGAGGCCCGCCGTGATACCCGGCTGGTCCTTGCCGAAGATCTTGACGAGAAGAGTAGGGACGTCAGAGGTCTGCGTAGCGCTCATGGTGCTCATACGGTATCCGGCGCCCCGGGCCGTGCGCGCCCGAGGTCCGCCTGCCGGACACGGAACTCTCGGTGTCGGTCCAGTGGCGCGGGTCTGTCGGAACGGCGACGGTCACGTGATCACTTGCCGCGCTCCGGCCGCCTCGGCCGAGGGGGTGGAGGCGGGGGCGGCGGCGGTGGGGGCGGCGGTCCCTCACCCCGCTCCGCCTGCGGCCGGGCCCGCCGGGGAGGCGGCTTCGGCGGCACCACCGGCCCGGCCACGGTGGGCGCGCCGTACACGTCGTCGTTCCCCTGGCCGGGCGCGGGCCCGGTGCCGTACGGACGCGGTTCGTCGCTCCGTCGGGCACCCGCCGGACCCGGTGGACGCTCCGGCGGCCGGTCCGGCGGCCGGCCCGGCGGACGGAGGTAAGGGTTGGTGTCGGGATTCGGCGGCGGGTACGCCGCACCGGGCCGGTACGGTCCGGGCTGCCCGGCCGGTTCCGCGTACGGAGACTGCTCCGTGCGGGGAGGCTGCCCCGTGTACGGAGGCTGCCCCGAGTACGGCGACCGCTCCGCGTAGGGAGGCTGCCCCGCGCCCGGCGCATCGCTCGGGTGCGCCCGTTCCCCGGAATACGCCGCGCCCTGCTCGCCCCCCACGTACTGCGCCCTGCCGGCCCCGCCAGCCGCAGACGCCGGCCCTGGCACCCCTACGCCCCGTGCCAACGGCGCCGCCCGCCGTCCCGCCGCCCCGGTGGCCCGCGCCAGCAGCGCGCCGCCCGCGCCCGCCCCCGCGCCCCACACGGCGCCCAGCAGCAGTGCCATGCCGAGGTCGCCGCGCAGCACGATCCCGCCGCCGAACGCGTCCACGCCGAGGACCGAGAGCGAGGCGTCCACCGACACCTCCGTCAGCCAGAGAAGCAGCGGCAGCGCCAGCGCGGTCGCGATCCCCAGCCGCAGCGCACAGCGCCCCGCGAATCCCAGCACCCCCTCGGGCACGGCCCCCGTGGCCGCCGTGACCGCCACCGGCGTCCGCACCGCCGTGAGCACCCCCGCCAGCAGCATCGTCAGTGCCGCCGCCACCGCCAGCAGCCAGACCCGGCTGTCCAGCTCCGCCAGGCGACCGAGAGCGACCGGCTCACCGGCGTCCGCCCGCAGCAGATCGTCCAACGGATCCGGCAGCACACCGGCCAGTGCCCCTGTCGCCCGCCCGTCCCACGGCACGAACAGGCCGAGCGGCACGCCGAGCCACACCCCGTTCGGCGCCCCCAGCAGCGCCGCGCCCGCGATCCGCCGGGGATGGTCGTCGCCGATGGCCGCATACGCCGCCGCCGCGAGCCCCGCCACCACCGCCAGTACCGCCACCGCGACCACCGCGGACACGGCCGGCCGCACCACCCGGTGCACGGCGTCCCAGCTGCGCGGCAGCGGCGTACGGCGCGACGCCAGCAGCGCGATCAGCAGCACCCCCGCGGACCAGCCCAGCCCGCCCAGCAGCGTCGGCACGGTGTCCACGGTGAACCCGACCGCCGCCTGCGCGTCCACGAGGTCCCCGAGCCGGTCGGGCAGCAGCCCACCGATGTCGCCCACGCCGGGCAGGTCGTCCACCCCCAGCGAGCCCCCGTCGATCGTGATGACGTCGTGGCCCGCCCAGGCCAGCCCGCCCGTCATCGCCGTGAACAGGACGACCACCGCCCCCGCCCGGGCCGCGAGTTCGGCGGGCGCGACGACAACTCCCGCCGCCCGCAACGACCGCAGGAAGAAGAAGGACAGCAGCAGCGCACCCACCAGACTCACCCCCAGTGGCGTGATCTCGATGGCGGTACGCGCCTCGGCGCCCGCCAGCCCGAACGCGGACACATCGCCCGACGGTGTGACCGAACCACCCGCCCCGAGCGCCACAACCGCCGCGGTCATCGGCCCCAACGAGGCCGCGCCGTCCGCCTCCAGCAGGTGCAGACCCAGTGCCGCCGTCCCCGCCATCCCGATCAACGCCCAGCTCACGGCGGCGATCGCGGACAGCAGCACATCGCCCCACGGCACTTTCACGCCGTGTTCCGCGGCCGCCGCACTGCTGGACGCGCTCATCGCAGACCCCCCGATCCGCACGGCGCGGCCGGGTCGCCGCGCATGTCCCCCTCGCGTGCTTTACCACTCTCCGGGCTGGTTTCAACCCCGTCAACGGAAACGGAAGACGCGCTCTCGTCCGGTTCACGCAAGACCCGGCTTTCGGTCAGGAGCCGCGCCTGAAATAGTTCCCCCCGATGTTCACCATCCCTAGACTCCCGGTGACCGGGGTACGTCGGGGGACAACTCAGTGGGGCTTGGGGTGCCAGAACTCGTACTGGAAGCGAACGGGCAGACCTGGACACTCGATCCGTCCAGGTCCTACGCCCTCGGGCGCGATCCGCAGGGGGACATCGTCTTCGACGACGCCAGAGTCTCCTGGCGGCACGCCACGGTCCGTTTCGACGGCCGCGGTTGGGCGATCGAGGACAACGGCAGCACCAACGGCACGTTCGTGCGGGGCCGCCGGATCCACCGGTCCGACCTCGGCCCCGGTACGGCCGTACACTTGGGCAACGCGACCGACGGCCCGCAGCTGACCCTGTCCGGCGCGGCCGCCGCCGTAACCACCCCACAGACCCAGCCCGCACGACACCACGACCCCGCACCTCACCGCGACCCGGCACCCCACCACGACCCCGCGCCCCACCACCAGCAACCCGCGCCCTACCAACAACCCACGCCCCACATCCCGCAACAACACGGCGCAGGCGTCCCGGACAGCCCAGACAGCCCGGACAGCCCGGACAGCGCAGGCCACGGCAGTGGCCGCGGCGGCGGCAGCGCACACGACCTGGCGAGCGCGCCCCCCGTCTACGGCGACCGCAGCCCCACCACCTTCCACCACATCTCCCTCGGCCGGGTGATGCGCATCGGCCGCGCCCTGGAGAACGACCTGGTCGTCTCCGACCTCCAGGTCTCCCGCAGCCACGCCGAGTTCCACTCGACGCCCGACGGCCGCATGGAGATCCGCGACCTCGGCTCGCACAACGGCACGTACGTCAACGGCCAGCCGATCGACAAGGGCGGCTCCCGGCTGCTCGGCCCCACCGACATCGTGGGCGTCGGCCACTCCACGTTCCGGATCGTCGGCGACCGGCTCGAGGAGTTCGTCGACACCGGCGAGGTGAGCTTCTCCGCCCGCCGGCTGACCGTCACCGTCGAGGGCGGCAAGCAGATCCTCAAGGACGTCTCCTTCGGCGTACCGGAGAAGTCGCTGATCGCGGTCATCGGCCCGTCGGGCTCCGGCAAGTCGACCCTGCTCAAGGCGCTCACCGGCTACCGCCCCGCGAACGAGGGCGAGGTGCTCTACGACGGCCGCAACCTCTACAAGCAGTTCGCCGAGCTGCGCCAGCGGATCGGTCTGGTCCCGCAGGACGACATCCTGCACAAGGAGCTGACCGTACAGAAGGCCCTCACCTACGCGGCCAAGCTCCGTTTCCCGGCCGACACCACCGGCCAGGAGCGCGCGGCCCGCATAGACGAGGTGCTGCGCGAGCTGAAACTCGACGTCCACAGGGACAAGAAGGTCACCTCGCTCTCCGGCGGCCAGCGCAAGCGGGTCTCCGTCGCCCTCGAACTGCTCACCAAGCCGTCACTGATCTTCCTGGACGAGCCGACCAGCGGCCTCGACCCGGGCATGGACCGCGATGTGATGCAGCTGCTGCGCGGCCTCGCCGACGACGGCCGCACCGTCCTCGTCGTCACCCACTCGGTGGCCGAGCTGGCCCTGTGCGACAAACTCCTGGTGCTCGCGCCGGGCGGCTCCGTCGCCTACTTCGGCCCGCCCGAGGAGGCACTGAACTTCTTCGGCTACGACACCTGGGCCGACGTCTTCTCCGCCTTCGAGAACTACCGCGACTACGACTGGGCGGGCCGCTGGAAGGGCTCCCAGCACTACCAGATGTACGCGGCCGACCTGGACGCGGTGGCGGCGCAGTCCGTAGCGATGCCGCCGATGCAGGCGATGCGACCGCCGAAGCCGCAGGGCTGGACGGCCCAGTTCGCCACCCTGGTGCGCCGCTACATCTCGGTGATCGCGTCCGACAAGGGGTTCCTCGCCCTGATGGTGGTCCTGCCGGCCGTGCTCGGCGCGGTCAGCCTGCCCATCGACTGGGGCACCGGTCTGCTGCCCAACCCGGTGGACCCGAGGATCAAGCTGATCACCCCGAACAGCACCGCCACCACGGTCCTGCTGATCCTCGCGGTCGGCGCCTGCTTCGCCGGCGCGGCCAACTCCGTCCGCGAGCTGATAAAGGAACGGGTCATCTACGAACGGGAGCGCGCGACCGGCCTGTCCCGTTCCGCGTACCTGATGTCCAAGGTCTTCGTCCTCGGCGTGATCACCGTGTTCCAGGGACTGCTGGTCGGCGTCATCGGCTTCGCCACCCGGAAGGTCCCCGACGAGGGGGTGGTCCTCGGTGGTCTCACCCTCCTCGAACTCTGCCTGCCGATCATGGCGCTGGGCTTCACCTCGATGATGTTCGGCCTGATCATCTCCGCGCTGGTGAAGACCGCCGAGAAGACCATGCCGCTGCTGGTCATGTTCGCCATCGTCCAGGTCGTCTTCACGGGCTGTCTGTTCGCCCTGAACGGCGCGGTCGGCGTCAACCAGTTCTCGTACCTGATGCCGTCCCGCTGGGCGGTCGCCGCGGCCGGCGCCACCCTGGACTTCAACCGGATCAGCCCGCCGGAGGGGGACACCGGCGCCGACCCGCTCTGGGAGCACACCGCCGCCGCGTGGGGCATGGACATGGCCGCCGTGCTCGCCCTCGGCGTGCTCTGCGGCTTCCTGGTGGCCCGCTTCCTGCGCCGCCACGAGCCGGAGGTCATGCGCAAGTAGCCACCGCGCCCCGCACGGCCCGAAGGGCGGCACCCCTGCTGCGGGGTGCCGCCCTTCGGCACGTTTCGTACGCGAAGAGGTCCGCGCTGACCTCAGTACGCGCTGTTGACGTTGTCGATGGTGCCGTACTTGTCGGCCGCGTAGTTGGCCGCGGCGGTGATGTTGGCGACCGGGTCGTAGATGTTCCAGGAGGTACCGGCCACGTGGTACGCCTTGAAGGTCGGCGGGATCACCTGGAGCAGGCCCTTGGACGGGATGCCGTTGATGGCGTTGATGTCCCAGTCGTTGATGGCCTTCGGGTTGCCCGAGGACTCACGCATGATGTTCTTGTGCAGGCCGTTGTAGGAGCCGGGTATGCCCTTGTCCTTCATGATGGCCAGGGCCTCGCTGATCCAGCCGTTCAGATTGTTCGCGTAGCTCTTGGTGCTGACCTGCTTGACCTCGGTGCGCTCGGCGGACCGGCTGGTCGACTCCTTGGCGGCGCGCTCCTTGGCGGCGCTCGCCGCGGCCTTCGCCTTGGCGTCGGCGGCGGCCTGCTTCTTCGCGTCGATGGCCGCGAGCTTCTCGCCGGTACCGGCGAGCTGGTCGGTGACGGACGTCTTGACGTCCTTGATCTGCTCGGAGCTGTACGCCACCTTGGCCGCCGGGGCGGCCTCGCTCGTGGCGGCCGTGTGACCGCTGGCGGGCACCGCGGAGATCGCGAGGGCGGCGGCACCGAGGGTACCGACACCGGCTATGGCGATCTTGTGGTTGCGGGTCAGGGAACGACTATGGCCACGGGTGAGGATGTTCTTGGGCATGGCGGGATAGACCTCTTCGAGTTGCGCGGAGGTCGCTCTCGTCCTGCGTCAGTACAGGGGTGGTTTCCGTGCTTCCGGCACGAACACCGTGGTTCACAGCCCACGGCACCGAGCGACATGAGCAATTCTTAGCGGCCGCAAAATCGGCTGGCAAAGGTGTGACGTACGAAGCCGGATAGTGGATCAGGCGCAGGAGAAACCGGGCAGAATGGACCATCTGCCCGGTCAAAACGGACGAGTCGCACTCCTACTCCTCTTCGTACGTGATCTGGGCCCTATGCGCGGGCTCACACCCGCCCCCCTGTCATCTCACCGGGAGTTGCTGGAGCAATGCGATACGTGAGTGACTGCCGGGGCGGTCACGGCAGAAGGAGGTGGACGTCCCCGAACTCGTGCCACAGATAGCGCCCGCGCACCGCCGCCACGTACCCCCGGTCGATGGCCGCCCGCCCCGCCACCGCCTCCAGCATCAGCAGGTGCGAGGCCACCGGCTCGTGCAGCCCGGTCAGCAGCCCGTCCACCACCCGCACCCCCCGCTCCGGCGTGACCACCAGGCCGGTCCACCCGGCCCGGGCCCGCACCACCCCGTCCGCCCCGGCCGCGGACTCCACCGCCCGCACGGCCGTCGTCCCCACCGCCACCACCCGGCCGCCCTCGGCCCGAGCGCCGTTGATCAGCCCCGCCGACGCCGCCGGCACCGCGAACCGTTCCGGATACGGCGGCTCGTGCGCCTCAGCCGACGCCACCCCCGTATGCAGCGTCACCGGCGCGAACCGCACCCCCCGGCGCACCAGCTCCACCACCATCCGCGCGGTGAACGGCCGCGCCGCACTCGGCATCTCCGCGCTGCCCGCCCCGTCGCCGGACGGCAGCGCGAACACCGTCTGGTACACGGACAGCGGCTGGTCCCGTGCCGTATAGGAGTAACGGATGGGCCGCCCGTGCACCCGCAACAGTCCCGGTACGTCGACCCCGACCGCCCCGCCTGCCCGGACCTCGTCTGCCCGGACCCCACCCGCCGAGCCCGTCCCGCCCGCACCCCTCCCCTCAGCCCTCTCAGTCCTCTCAGCCCTCACCACCTCCACCCGCGCCCACCACAACCGCTCCCCCCGCGCGCTCAGCGGCTCCTCCAGCACCAGACGGGCACCCCCGGGCAGCCACACCTCAGTCCCCGCGCGTGCCCCCGCGCGTCCCGCACGCGCGCGCGTGGTGCCCCGCCCGTCCGGTTCCCGCAGCTCCACCGCCCACCGGCCGTCGTCCCCGCGCGTGGAGAAATGGACCACCACGCGCGCGTGCCGCCCGATCCGCCCGTCCACGGCCGCGGCGAGCGTGGGGGAGGTGTTGACCACCAGCAGATCCCCGGCCCGCAGCAGCCGCGGCAGCTCCCGGAACGCGTGATGCGCCACCTCCGTCCCCCGCGACACCAGCAGCCGTACGTCGTCCCGGTCCAGGCCGGGCCCGCGTTGCTCGGCCGGCACCCGCGCCGACAGCTCCGCGGGCACCCGCACCGCCGGCGTCATCGCCGCCCGTCCAGCAGCGCCGGCGCCGCGTAGCGGCCGCTCGCCGGGCGCTCGTCCAGCAGCCGCAGGAACGCCGGCACCACGGCGCCCGGCTCCGGCCGCGGCCCGGCATCGTCGGGTACGGCCGCCGCGTACAGGTCCGTGGCCATGTCCCCGGGGTCCACCGCCCAGACCCGCAGCCCCGGCTCCTCCACCGCCAGCACCGCCGCCAACTGGTCCAGGGCCGCCTTCGACGCCCCGTAGCCGCCCCACGTCCCGTACGCCTCGGCGGCGGCGTCCGAGCTGACCGTCACCACCGTGCCCGCGCCGGACCTGCGCAGCAGCGGCAGCGCCTCCTGCACCAGGCCCAGCGCCGCCACCGCGTTCACCTCCAGCGCCCGCCGCAGCCCCGCCGGCGGCAGCTCAGCCAGCCGCACCAGCGGCTCCGCGCCCAGCGCGCTGGCGTTGCTCACCAGCAGGTCCACCCCGCCCAGCCGCCGCGCCCGCGCCACCAGCGCGGCCCGGTGCCGGGCGTCCGTGACGTCCCCTGGCAGCGCCCTCACGCGCGTGCCGTACCGCCGCTCCAGCGCGTCGGCCGCCGCCTGAAGCGGCCCCGGCGTCCTGGCGTCCAGCACCAGGTCCCAGCCGCGCCCCGCCAGCGCCTCGGCCAGCGCCCGGCCCAGCCCTTTCGACGCCCCCGTGATGATCGCCACCGGCATGCCACCCACGTCCCCTCGTCGTCCCTGCGTCCCTGCGTCCCCGCCGAGGACTGGTACGCCCTCGACGCCCTCAACGTAGGAACCACCCCGCCCCGGCCACCTCGGACAAGGGCCGCAAAGCCCCCGGTCCCTTCGCCGTAAGCCGCCCGACCGGCCCCCTCCATCCGGAGCCCCACATCCCCCGCCCAGAAGTCCCCCCCAGAGGCCAGGACCTCCGCCCTAGGACCACCGACCCACGTAACCGCCCGCCACAGGCCCGATCCGCGCTGTCACACCCCGCCGGTACCGTGAGGTCATGAGTCACGGCCCCCGGTCCGGCCTCGCCGCGGTCAGCTCCGCGTTGCTGGCCATGAGCAGACACCTGGAGGTGCGCGACGTCCTCAAGACGATCGTCGCCTCGGCCCGCGAGCTGCTCGACGCGAGGTACGCGGCCCTCGGCGTCCCCGACGACCACGGCGGCTTCGCCCAGTTCGTGGTGGACGGCATCAGCGACGAGCAGTGGAAGGCCATCGGCCCGTTGCCCCGCCAGCACGGCATCCTCGCCGCGATGCTGCACGACGCCCGGATCGAGCGCCTCGCCGACGTCCGCGAGGACCCCCGCTTCGAGGGCTGGCCGGCCGCCCACCCCGACCTCGTCGACTTCCTCGGCCTGCCGATCCGGGACGGCGACGAGGTCATCGGCGCGCTCTTCCTGGCGAACAAGAACTGCGCGAAACCCCAGGGCGGCTGCGGCTTCACCCAGGACGACGAGGAACTGCTCGGCATCCTCGCCCAGCACGCCGCCATCGCTCTCACCAACGCCCGCCTCTACGAGCGCAGCCGCGAACTGACCATCGCCGAGGAACGCACCCGCCTCGCCCACGAACTGCACGACGCGGTCAGCCAGAAACTGTTCTCCCTGCGCCTGACCGCCCAGGCCGCCGCCCGCCTGGTCGACCGCGACCCGGCCCGCGCCAAGGGCGAGCTCCAGCAGGTCGCCGCGCTGGCCGCCGAGGCCGCCGACGAACTGCGCGCCGCCGTCGTCGAGCTGCGCCCCGCCGCCCTGGACGAGGACGGCCTGCTCGCCACCCTGCGCACCCACGTCCAGGTCCTCGACCGCGCCCACACCGCCCGCGTCACCTTCACCGGCCACGGCGTCCGCGCCCTGCCCGCCGCCCAGGAGGAAGCCGTGCTCCGGGTCGCCCAGGAAGCGCTGCACAACGCCCTGCGGCACTCCGGCGCGGAGCACGTCGACGTGACCCTGCACCGATCCGGTCCCGGCGCCGTACTGCGGGTCACCGACGACGGCAGCGGCTTCGACCCGCTCGCCGTGCGCCGCGCGGGACGCCATCTGGGCCTGGTCTCCATGCGGGACCGGGCCAGCGGGGCCGGCGGCACGCTGACCGTCGAATCGGAGCCCGGCAAGGGCACCACGATCGGGATGGAGGTCCCCGGTGGCTGACGCAATCAGGGTGCTGCTCGTCGACGACCACCAGGTGGTCCGCCGCGGCCTGCGCACCTTCCTGGAGGTCCAGGACGACATCGAGGTGGTCGGGGAGGCCGCCGACGGCGCCGAAGGAGTCGCCCGCGCCACGGAGCTGAACCCCGACGTGATCCTCATGGACGTCAAGATGCCGGGCATGGACGGCGTCGACGCCCTGCGCCGGCTGCGCGAACTCGACCACCCCGCGCGCGTACTGATCGTCACCAGCTTCACCGAACAGCGCACGGTCGTCCCGGCCCTGCGCGCGGGCGCCGCCGGATACGTGTACAAGGACGTCGATCCCGACGCGCTGGCCGGCGCCATCCGCTCGGTGCACGCCGGTCACATCCTGCTCCAGCCCGAGGTGGCCGGCGCCCTGCTCTCCGCGGAGGGCTTCGGCGCCGCCCACGGCAGGGGCGGCTCCCTCACCGACCGGGAGCGCGAGGTGCTCGCCCTGATAGCGGACGGCCGCTCCAACCGGGAGATCGCCCGCGCCCTGGTCCTCTCCGAGAAGACGGTGAAGACGCACGTCTCCAACATCCTCATGAAACTCGACCTCGCGGACCGCACCCAGGCCGCCCTGTGGGCCGTACGCCACGGCCATGCGGAAGGTTCCACTCCGAAGTGAGATTCATACCGTCGTGGGAATGTCCCCCGGATGGCGCAACCTCCGGCGGGTCCGGCCGTTCTCCAGTGCGTGCCGCGGCGCCCGCCGCGGTGATCGCAAGGAGGGCTTGCAAGTGAAGAACCTGAAGAAGGCAGCGGCCGTGACGATGGTGGCCGGCGGTCTGATCGCCGCCGGTGCCGGAATGGCCTCCGCCACCGGCGGTGCCGACGCGCACGGCAAGGCCGTCAACTCCCCGGGCGTCGCCTCGGGCAACGTCGTCCAGGCGCCGATCCACGTCCCGGTCAACGCCGTGGGCAACAGCGTGAGCGTCATCGGCGTCCTGAACCCGGCCTTCGGCAACCTGGGCCTCAACCGCTGACCCTTGTCGTGCGACGGGGTGCCGTCAAAGCCGCTGCCGGCTGCCCGCTGCCCGCGGGCACCCGTGCGGCATGGGCGGCACGGGTGGGCGCGGACGGCACCCCGTCGACGCCGGACCGCGTCACCCCACCCGGCTCACCTCGACGCCGCTCACCCCTTCAACGACCTCACCTCCGCCCCCGCTCCTCCACCACGGAGTTGTACGCCGCGACCTGCGCCCGCCGAGCCGTCCGCTCCACCGGCCGCAGCGCCAGCGAGCGCGCCGCCATCTCGGAAGCGCTCACCGCACCCCCGGGCCCGTTCTCGTACGCCAGCGACACCAGCGCCCCCACCCGCTGCGCCAGCTCCAGCACCCGCACCGCCCGCGGCGGATACCCCGGCGCCAGCACCTCGCGCCCCGCCTCCGCCCGCGCCCGGTAGGCGGCGACCGCCGCCTGAGTCACCGGCCCCGACCCGGCCACATCGAGCCGGGTCAGCATCTCCGTCGCGTCCCGGAGCGCCTCCGCCAGCTCCCGCTCCGCCTCCGACAGCGACGGCACGTCCGCGGGCGGCGCCTGGCGCACCGGCAGACAGTGCCAGACCACCTCCACGTGCACGTCACCCGCGGGCCCCGCCTCGTACACCTCGGGCACCAGCCCCAGCGCCGCCCCGTGACAGACCACCGCCTGCTCCGCCTCCAGCGCCCGCGCGTTGAACTCCGGCGGCCCGCTCAGCCCCAGCGGATGCCCCGGCGCCGGCAGCGCCACCCGCAGCCCGGTCACCCCGAGCGCCCGCAGCCGCCCCAGCGCCAGCGTCAGCCCGACCGGCGCCGACTCACCCGGCAACCCGGCCACCCGGTGCACCGCGTCCGCACCGACGATCGCGAGCACCGCGTCGTCCGGCGATACAAGTCCGACAAGAAGGGCATTACCCCAAGAGGCGAGTCGTCCCGCACGTGGTTCCGTGAGCATGCCCCCACCCTAAGGACCGGACCGATGGAACGGCCCGGCCGACCGGTGGCGTAGATTTCATAGGGGCTGCGCCCACCGGCGCGACCACCCGAGCCACAGGCGTACGCCACAGCCGAGACCGGCCACACTGTAAGGGGAGACAACGCGCTCATGAGCGATGTTCTGGAGCTTCAGGACGTATCCGTGGTCCGTGAGGGCCGGGCTCTCGTGGACGAGGTGTCCTGGTCGGTCAAGGAGGGGGAGCGCTGGGTCATCCTCGGCCCCAACGGCGCCGGCAAGACCACCCTCCTCAACCTCGCCTCCAGCTACCTCTTCCCCAGCGCGGGCACCGCCACCATCCTCGGCGAGACCCTCGGCCGGCCCGGCACCGACGTCTTCGAGCTCCGCCCCCGCATCGGCATGGCCGGCATCGCCATGACCGAGAAGCTGCCCAAGCGCCAGACCGTCCTGGAGACCGTGCTGACCGCCGCGTACGGCATGACGGCCACCTGGCAGGAGGACTACGAGGAGATCGACGAGCTGCGCGCCCGCGCCTTCCTCGACCGCCTGGGCATGACCGAGTTCCTGGACCGCAGGTTCGGCACCCTCTCCGAGGGCGAGCGCAAGCGCACCCTCATCGCCCGCGCCCTGATGACCGACCCCGAGCTGCTCCTCCTCGACGAGCCCGCGGCCGGCCTCGACCTCGGTGGCCGCGAGGACCTCGTCCGCCGCCTCGGCCGCCTCGCCCGCGACCCGATCGCCCCCTCGATGATCATGGTCACCCACCACGTCGAGGAGATCGCCCCCGGCTTCACCCACGTCTTGATGATCCGTCAGGGCAAGGTACTGGCCGCCGGCCCGCTGGAGTTGGAGCTGACCTCCCGCAATCTCTCCCGCTGCTTCGGCCTCCCGCTCGTCGTCGAGCAGGTCGGCGACCGCTGGACCGCGCAGGGCCTCCCGCTGTCCTGACCCCGCCCCCCTTGCGCCCTGTCCCGCAGCGACGCCCGCACCTACCATGACCATGTGAACGACATCGACGCATGGGTGTGGTGGCTCGTCGCCGCAGCAGCACTCGGAATCCCCCTCGTCGTGACCGCGATGCCGGAGTTCGGCATGCTCGCCGTGGGCGCCGTCGCCGCGGCGATCGCCTCCGGGATCGGGGCCGGCGTCGTCGTACAGGTCCTCGTCTTCGTCATCGTCTCGGTCGCCCTGATCGCGGTGGTCCGCCCGATCGCGGCCCGGCACCGCGAGGACCGGCCCCAACTCGTCTCGGGCGTCGAGGCGTTGAAGGGCAAACAGGCAGTCGTCCTCGAACGCGTCGACGGCTCCGGCGGCGGCCGCATCAAGCTGGCCGGAGAGATCTGGTCGGCCCGCTCCCTGGACACCGCGCGCTCCTACGACGTGGGACAGGAGGTGGACGTCGTGGACATCGAGGGCGCGACCGCGATCATCCTGTGATCACCACGACGAACTGGGGAAACAGCCCCCGAGGCGGGCGACGGTCTGTCACACTCGACCAGCAAGATCCTCAACAGCCGTAAGATCAGCAGCAGTCAGGATCTGCCGAGAGCGCCGAGGCGGAGAAGGGTACGGGAACGACCATGGAACCGGTCATCATCGTCTTGATCATTCTGGTGGTGTTGGTCTTCATCGCCCTGATCAAGACGATCCAGGTCATCCCCCAGGCCAGCGCCGCCATCGTCGAGCGCTTCGGCCGCTACACACGCACGCTGAACGCGGGCCTCAACATCGTCGTCCCGTTCATCGACACCATCCGCAACCGCATCGACCTGCGCGAACAGGTCGTGCCGTTCCCGCCGCAGCCGGTGATCACCCAGGACAACCTGGTGGTCAACATCGACACGGTCATCTACTACCAGGTCACCGACGCCCGCGCCGCCACCTACGAGGTCGCCAGCTACATCCAGGCGATCGAGCAGCTCACCGTCACCACGCTGCGCAACATCATCGGCGGCATGGACCTGGAACGCACCCTGACCTCCCGCGAGGAGATCAACGCGGCCCTGCGCGGCGTCCTCGACGAGGCCACCGGCAAGTGGGGCATCCGCGTCAACCGGGTCGAGCTGAAGGCGATCGAGCCGCCCACCTCCATCCAGGACTCGATGGAGAAGCAGATGCGCGCCGACCGCGACAAGCGCGCCGCGATCCTCCAGGCCGAAGGTGTCCGGCAGTCCGAGATCCTGCGCGCCGAGGGCGAGAAGCAGTCCCAGATCCTGCGCGCCGAGGGTGAGGCCAAGGCCGCCGCCCTGCGCGCCGAAGGCGAGGCCCAGGCCGTCCGCACGGTCTTCGAGGCCATCCACGCCGGCGACCCGGACCAGAAGCTGCTCTCCTACCAGTACCTTCAGATGCTCCCGAAGATCGCCGAGGGCGACGCCAACAAGCTCTGGATCGTCCCCAGCGAGATCGGCGACGCCCTCAAGGGCCTCTCCGGCGCCATGGGCAACTTCGGCGGCCTGGGCGGCGCCCCGAGCGCCCCCACGGTCCCCGCCCAGGAACGCCGAGAAAAGCCGACCATCGACTGACAGCACCTTTGAACGCAGGCCCCGCGCCGCCCACCCAGGGGCGCGGGGAACTGCGCGACCAACCCCCACGAACCCGCAGCCGGGGAACAACCGAACCCCCCACGGCGAAACCGCTACGCCGCGTCCAACACCAGCCACTCCGGCAACGCGGCAAAGTCATCCCTGGCCAGCGCCAGCAACATCGCATCAGCCGGCGTCGGCTCGAACGGCTCCCGCAGCAACGGCATCCCCGCCTGCTCCGGCGTCCGGTTGGCCTTGCGGTGATTGTCCTCCGCGCAGCAGGCCACCGTGTTCAGCCAGGTGTCCTGTCCGCCGTGCGACCGCGGCACCACGTGGTCCACGGTGGTGGCCCGCCGCCCGCAGTACGCACACCGGTGCCGGTCCCGCACCAGCACTCCCCGCCGCGACCACGGCGCACGTCTTCGAAAGGGCACCCGTACGTACTGGCACAGCCTGATCACCCGGGGCGCCGGTATGTCCAGCGCGGCTCCGCGCATCCGCAGTTCGGGGTGGGCCTGCTCGACGACGGCCTTGTCCTGGAGCACCAGAACGACGGCTCGGTTCAACGTCACCGTCGACAGCGGCTCGAAGCTCGCGTTCAGCACCAGCGTGTCCCGCATGACCAGCCCACCTCCCGTATGCACCGGCCCACCCCCTGGCGGGCTGGATCAACTCTGGCCGGGCACGCCGAGATGGACAACGCAATAAAAAAATGCCCGCCCCTGATCACTTCCAAGACCAGGGGCGAGCAAACGTTCCATGAACGCTCGATTGTGGGTCAGCTTTCGGCGGGCACCTCGTACTCGCCGATCAGCTGGGCCCGGGCGATCGTGTGGAACCGCAGATTGAAGCCGACGAACGCCGGCGACGCCTCCGCGTCCGGCCCCAGCTTCTCCGCGTCCACGGCGTACACCGTGAACACATACCGGTGCGGCCCGTCCCCGGCCGGCGGCGCCGCGCCCCCGAAGTCCTTGCTGCCGTAGTCGTTGCGCGCCTGGACGGCACCCTCCGGCAGCCCCTCGAACTTCCCGCTGCCCGCACCCACCGGCAGCTCGGTCACCGAGGCCGGGATGTCGAACACCACCCAGTGCCAGAACCCGCTGCCGGTCGGCGCGTCCGGGTCGTAGCAGGTCACGGCGAAGCTCTTGGTCTCGGCCGGGAACCCCTCCCACCGCAGCTGCGGCGAGGTGTTGCCGGCCGCGTACACCTGAGCGTCCTTGAGCGTCGCGCCCTCCTCGACGTCCTCGCTCGTCACCGTGAACGCCGGCACGGGCGGGTGGAAGTCATGGGGGAGCGGCCGCCGCTTGAGCTGGGACACCTCGGTACCTCCTGATCGAAAGCGTTCAGTCGCCTCCGAGCCTAGAACCAGTTCCGCTTGCTGCCGACCTCGGACAGCCACTGGTTGAGGTACGCCGCCCAGTCGGTCCCCTGGTAGTCGTGCAGCCCGACCTGGAAGGACCGGAAGGTGTCGCTGCCCTCGCTGAACAGCCCCGGCTTCTTGTCCATCTCCAGGATGACGTCCATCGCCTGGTCGTCGGCGACGAAGCTCAGCTCGACCTGGTTCAGCCCCCGGTACTGCTGCGGCGGCTGGAACTCCAGCTCCTGGTAGAAGGGGAGCTTCTGCCGCGTCCCCCGGATGTGCCCGCGCTCCATGTCCGCGTTCTTGAACCGGAAGCCCAGCTGGATGAACGCGTCCAGGATCGCCTTCTGCGCCGGCAGCGGGTGCACGTTGACCGGGTCCAGATCCCCGGAGTCCACGGCCCGCGCGATCGCCAGCTCGGTGGTCACCCCGATGTTCATCCCGCGCAGCGCCTGCCCGTCGATCATCGTGACCGGCGTCTCCCAGGGAATCTCAAGACCGAACGGCACCGCGTGCACCGCGCCGGCCTGGAGCTCGAAGGCGCCCCCGAGGCTGACCTTGGTGAACTCGATGTCCTGCTTGTACTCCTGGTCGCCGCTCTCCACCTCGACCTTGGCCTGGAGCCCGACCGACAGCCCCTCGATCTGCTGGTTGACGGACCCGCCCTGGATCCGCACCTCGCCCTGGACGACCCCGCCCGGAACGACGTTCACCTCGTTCAGCACCGTCTCGACCGAGGCCCCGCCGGCTCCCAGACTCGCGAGCAGCTTCTTGAACGCCATGTCTCTCCTTCTCCAGCGCTTACGCGTGAACCGAACCCTTGATCCCTACAAACGCGATCCGGCCGTGGCCGGTTCCGCGCCCACCTTGGCAAGGCATCCACCCGCTGACCACCCCACCACCCCTACCGTCTCCGTTACGCTCGGACGGCATGATCGCGACCCCTGACCGTACGCCCCTGCCCAGGGAGTTCTTCGACCGCCCCGTCCTCGAGGTGGCCCCCGACCTGTTGGGCCGCGTCCTCGTCCGCACCACCCCGGACGGCCCAATCACCCTCCGTCTGACGGAGGTCGAGGCATACGACGGTCAGAACGACCCCGGCTCGCACGCCTACCGCGGCCGGACCCCCCGCAACGACGTGATGTTCGGTCCCCCCGGACACGTGTACGTCTACTTCACCTACGGCATGTGGTTCTGCATGAACCTGGTGTGCGGCCCCGAGGGCAGATCGAGCGCGGTCCTGCTCCGCGCCGGCGAGATCGTCGAGGGCGCGGAGCTGGCCCGGACCCGTCGCCTCTCGGCCCGCAACGACAAGGAACTGGCCAAAGGCCCGGCCCGCCTGGCCACCGCCCTCGACGTCGACCGCGCCCTGAACGGCACGGACGCCTGCGCCCCCGGCGACACCCCGCTGCGCATCCTGACCGGCACGGTGACACCCCGTGACCAGGTACGCAACGGCCCGCGCACCGGCGTGGCCGGCGAAGGAGGGGTCCACCCCTGGCGCTACTGGATCGCCGACGACCCCACCGTCAGCCCTTACCGGGCGCACGTCCCCAGGCGACGCCGAAGTTGACGCGCCCTTGCGCGTTGCGTAACGTAGCCCGAGCCGCTTGAGCCGGGTACGGCAATCGCCAGCATCCCGAAGCGGCCAACCCACTACGTAGCACTACCCCTCAGCGGGGTCGCATTCGGCGTGCTCGCATGCCCGAATTCGAACTCGCGAAAGGCCGATTATGAATCGGCCGGGAAACCCGCTAACGTAGTGAATGTCGAAAGGCCGACAGGCGAAAGCCCAAGACCTACGGCAATCCCGTCGACAGGGAATCGGATCGCGAAAACGATCTGATAGAGTCGGAAACGCAAGACAGCAAGACCGAAGGGAAGCGCCCGGAGGAAAGCCTGAGAGAGTCTCTCGG
>NZ_JBQOUX010000073.1:0-39823 GCF_052216785.1 Streptomyces sp. JW3
ATCCGCAAGCAGAACCCGGCCTTCGGCCTCGGCTCGTACACCGAACTGCCGTCCACCAACCCCGCGGTGTTGGCGTTTCTGCGCGAATACGAGGACGATCTGGTCCTCTGCGTGCACAACTTCTCCCGGTTCGCGCAGCCCACGGAGCTCGACCTCAGCGCCTTCCACGGGCGCCACCCGGTGGAGCTGTTCGGCGGGGTGCGGTTCCCGGCCATCGGGGAGCTGCCCTACTTGCTGACCCTCGCGAGCCACGGCTTCTACTGGTTCCGGCTCCGCGCGGAGGAGAGGGCCTGAAAGCCGCGGGCGGGGCGGTTTCCGCCGCCCCGCCCGGGGCACGCAACAGTAATCGCCGGAAGGGAACGCGCCGCCATGCCGGAAGCCGACACCCGTACCGCCACCAGCACCCCCGACCTGCTCGCGTCACTGGACCCCCTGCTGCGGGAGTGGCTGCCGCGGCAGCGGTGGTTCGCGGGCAAGGGCCGCCCGGTCACCGGCTTCACCCTCGTCGCCGCCACCGAACTGCTGCCCGCCACCGCCCGCCTCGGCCTGCTGCACGTCCTGCTGCGCGCGCACCAGCCGGACGTCCCGGCCGCCGCCGCGCCCGGCCACCCGGGCGACGTCTACCAGCTCCTGATAGGCGTGCGCGAGGCGCTGCCGCCCCGGCTGGCGCCCGCGCTGATCGGCCATGTGCGCCAGGGCCCGCTGACCGACCGGACGGTCTACGACGCCCTGCACGACACCCGGCCCGCCGAACTGGTCCTGGAGGCACTGCGCAGCCGGGCCCGGATCGGCGGGCTTCGTTTTGAACGGGCCCCGGACCAGGAGATCCGTACCGGGCTCAGCCCCCGGCTGCTGACCGCCGAGCAGTCCAACTCCTCGGTCGTCTTCGGCGACACGTTCATCCTGAAGCTGCTGCGCCGGATCGTGCCGGGCGTCAACCCCGACCTGGAGCTGCCGCTGGCGCTGGCCCGGGCCGGCTGCCCCCGGGTGCCGGCCCCGACCGGGTGGATGACGGCCGACCTGGCCGGTGAGACCTGGGTGCTCGGCGTGCTCCAGCCCTATGTCCAGGGCGCGGCCGACGGCTGGGAGCTGGCGCTGCGGGAACTGGCCAAGGGCGAGGACTTCACCGCCGAGGCGCGGGAGCTGGGCCGGGCCACCGCCGAGGTGCACACGGCACTGGCCGCCGCGCTGCCGACCGTCACGCTGGGCCGCGGTCACCTGGAGCAGCTGGTCGCCCAGATGGCCGAACGGCTGGACCAGGCGGTGCACGCGGTGCCCGCGCTGCTGCCGTACGCGGCGGGACTGCGCTCGGCGTACACGGCGCTGGGATCACTGGCCGCCGAGGGCCGGACCTGGACCGCCCAGCGGGTCCATGGCGACCTGCACCTCGGGCAGTGCCTGCGGTCCCCGGCCGGACAGTGGTCGCTGATCGACTTCGAGGGCGAGCCGGCCCGGCCGCTCGCCGAACGCCGGCTGCCGCAGCCGCCGGCCCGGGACATCGCCGGGATGCTGCGCTCCTTCGACTACGCCGCGCACGCGGCCGACGCCCCGCCGCCGGGCTGGGCGGCGGCCTGCCGGGCCGCGTACTGCACCGGGTACGCGGGGGCCGGCGGTGTCGACCCGCGGACCGATCCGGTGCTGTTGCGCGCCTGCGAGACGGACAAGGCGGTCTACGAGGTGGTGTACGAGGCCCGGCACCGCCCCGACTGGCTCCCGGTCCCGCTGTCCGCGGCCCGCCGCCTGGCCGCGTCCGAACCGGCTTGACCTCTAGGAGGCCCTCCCTTGACCCCCCGCCCGGAAACCAAGAAGACGGCTGAGCAGAAGACGGCTGAGCAGAAGACGGCGGCCGTCAAGAAGACGGCTGCGAAGAAGAAGGCGGCCGTCAAGAAGGCTGCCGAGCAGAAGAAGGCGGCTGCCAAGAAGACAGCTGCGAAAAAGGCAGCGACCACCAGCAAGGCGGTGCAGAAGTCGCCCCCGGCCCGGCAGCAGCCGGTCCCCGCGCAGCGCAGGAACGAAACCCCGCCCTCCCCCGCGCTCCCCGCCGCCGACCGCGACCGGCTGCTGGCCGGTACGCACCACGACCCGCACGCCGTGCTGGGCGCCCATCCGCTGCCCGGCGGCCGGATCGCCGTACGCGTCTTCCGGCCGTACGCGCGGGCGGTGTCCGTGGTCACCGGGACGGAGTCCCGAACCGGCCTGCACGACGACGGCGACGGCTTCTTCTCCGCGCTGCTGCCGCTCCCGGAGGTCCCGCCGTACCGCCTCCTCGTCACCTACGACGACGCCGTGCACGAGACCGAGGACGCCTACCGTTTCCTGCCCACGCTGGGCGATCTGGACCTGCATCTGATCGGTGAGGGCCGGCACGAGCGGCTGTGGGAGGCGCTCGGCGCGCACCCGATGACCTGGCAGGGCGTGGCCGGCACCCGGTTCGCGGTGTGGGCGCCGAACGCGCGCGGCGTCCGGGTGGCCGGCGGTTTCAACTTCTGGGACGGCACCGGCCACCCGATGCGGTCGCTGGGGTCCTCGGGGGTGTGGGAGGTGTTCCTGCCGGGGGTCGGCGAGGGCGAGCTGTACAAGTTCGAGATCACCCGGCCGGACGGCTCGCGGACGCTGCGCGCCGATCCGCTGGCCCGCCGCACCCAGGTGCCGCCCGACACGTCGTCGGTCGTGCACGCCTCGCGCCATGAGTGGGGCGACGCCGAGTGGCTGGCCGGCCGGGCGGGAACGCCCGTGCACGAGGCGCCGTTCTCGGTGTACGAGCTGCACCTGCCGTCCTGGCGGCCCGGCCGCACCTACCGCGAACTGGCCGAGGAACTCCCCGCCTACGTCGCCGACCTGGGCTTCACCCACGTGGAACTGATGCCGGTCGCCGAGCACCCCTTCGGCGGCTCGTGGGGCTACCAGGTCACCGGCTTCTACGCGCCCACCGCCCGCCTCGGCGACCCGGACGACTTCAAGTACCTGGTGGACCGGCTGCACCAGGCCGGGATCGGCGTCCTGATGGACTGGGTGCCGGCCCACTTCCCGCGCGACGACTGGGCGCTGGCCGAGTTCGACGGGCGGGCGCTGTACGAGCACTCCGACCCGCTGCGGGCCGCGCACCCCGACTGGGGCACCCTGGAGTTCGACTTCGGTCGCCGCGAGGTGCGCAACTTCCTGGTCGCCAACGCGGTGTACTGGTGCGAGGAGTTCCACATCGACGGGCTGCGGGTGGACGCGGTGGCCTCGATGCTCTACCTGGACTACTCGCGCGAGCCGGGCCAGTGGACGCCGAACGAGCACGGCGGCCGGGAGAACCTGGACGCGGTGGCCTTCCTCCAGGAGATGAACGCCACCGTGTACCGGCGGGCGCCCGGCGTCGTGACGATCGCGGAGGAGTCGACGGCCTGGGACGGCGTCACCCGCGCCACCCACCACAAGGGCCCCAGCGGTTTCGGCGGCCTCGGTTTCGGCCTGAAGTGGAACATGGGCTGGATGCACGACTCGCTCCAGTACATGGCGCACGAGCCGGTGCACCGCAAGTACCACCACCACGAGATGACCTTCTCGATGGTGTACGCCTACAGCGAGAACTACGTGCTGCCCATCTCGCACGACGAGGTGGTGCACGGCAAGCGTTCCCTGGTGTCGAAGATGCCGGGCGACTGGTGGCAGCAGCGCGCCGGCCTGCGCGCCTACCTGGCCTTCATGTGGGCCCACCCCGGCAAGCAACTGCTGTTCATGGGACAGGAGTTCGCCCAGGGCGCCGAGTGGTCGGAGGCGACCGGCCCGGACTGGTGGCTGCTCGACCCGGGCTACGGCGCCGAACCGGACCACCGGGGCGTCCTCGCCCTGGTCCGGGACCTGAACACCGTCTACCGGGACACCCCGGCCCTGTGGTGCCGCGACACCGACCCCGGCGGCTTCGAGTGGGTGGTCGGCGACGCCGCCGAGGACAACGTCTTCGCCTTCCTGCGCCGCGACACCGACAACACCCCGCTGCTTTCGGTCTCCAACCTCTCCCCCGTGGTCCGCCCCGACTACCGCCTGGGCGTCCCCGACGACGTCCCCGCCTGGACGGAGGTCCTCAACACGGACACCGCGGCCTACGGCGGCTCCGACGTGACCCAGCCGGGCCCGGTCAAGCCGGAACCCCAGGCGTGGCACGGCCGGGCGGCCAGCATCCGGCTGACCCTGCCGCCGCTGGCGACGGTGTGGCTGCGGCCGGCGTGAGGAGCCTCAGGCGTCCACCAGCCCCTTCGGCAGCGCCCCGGTGTGCAGCACCCCCATCCGCTGGGTGGCCCGGGTCAGCGCCACGTACAGGTCGCTCGTCCCGTACCGCCCCGGCTCCACCACCAGTACGGAGTCGAACTCCAGGCCCTTGGACTGGCGCGGGTCGAGCAGCACGACCGTGCGGGTCAGGTCGGGCTCCGCGCCCGGCGTGATCCCGTCCAGCCGGGCGGCGATCTCGTCATGCAGGTCGCGCGGGGCGATGACGGCGAGCCGGCCCTCGGCGGGGGTGAGTTCGGCGACCGCGTCGGCCACCGCGGCCGGGAGGTCGGCGGTGGCGCGGACGAACGGCCGTACCCCGGTGGACCGTACCGAGCTGGGCGGTTCGAAGGCCGGGTGCTCGGCGCGGACCACGGCCGCCGCCAATTCCATGATCTCGGCGGGGGTGCGGTAGTTGACGCCGAGCCGGGTGTGCTCGTAGCGGTCCTCGACGTAGGGGGCGAGGATCTTCGACCAGGAGCCGACGCCGGCCGCCTCGGCGGTCTGCGCCGGGTCGCCGACCAGGGTCATCGAACGGGTCGGGCTGCGGCGCATCAGCAGCCGCCAGGCCATCGGCGAGAGTTCCTGCGCCTCGTCGACGATGATGTGCCCGAACGCCCAGGTGCGGTCGGCCGCCGCGCGCTCGGCGGCGCTGCGGTGGTCGTCCTCCTCCTGCCGCTCGGCGAACCGCTCGGCGTCGATGATGTCGTGCGCGGACAGGACCTCGGAGTCCTCCTCGTCCTTGTCCTCGAACTCGTAGGTCCGCGAGGCGTAGGAGACGTCCAGCACGCCCTGCGCGTAGGCGACCTGGGTCTCGCGCTCGCGGGCGGCCCGGTCCCGGGCCAGCCGGTCGTCCTCGCCGAGGAGTTCGGCGGCCTCGTCCAGCAGCGGTACGTCGGCCACCGTCCAGTGCCGGGTCACCGGGCGGCGTACGGCGGTGGCGTCGGCGGCGGGCAGGAAGTCCTCCGGCGCGGCCAGGAAGTCCGCGATCAGGCGCCGCGGGGTGATCCTCGGCCAGAGCCGGTCGATGGCGGACCAGACCTCCCGGTTCTCGGCGAGTTCGTCGCGGATCTGGGTGATGTCGGCGGCGTCCAGCAGGCTGCTGCCGTCGTAGGGGTCGGTGCCGATGCGCTCGGCGTACAGATCGGTGAGCGTGTTGAGGATGTGGCCCTCGAAGTGCTCGCGGGCCGCGTTGTGCGGCAGCTTCGCGGCCCGGGTGCGCTCGCGGGCCACGCTCACCAGGTCGTCGTCGAGCATCAGGATCTCGCGTTCGTGCTCGATGGCGATCACCGGTTCGGGCAGCGCCTGCCGGGCCCGGACCACTTCGGCGAGTACGTCGGCCATCGCGGCCCGGCCCTTCACGGCGGCCGCCTCGGGGGTGTCCGTGGCCGTCGCCTTCACACCGGGGAAGAGTTCGCCGACCGTGGCCAGCAGGACGCCGGTCTCGCCCAGCGAGGGCAGCACCTCGCCGATGTAGCCGAGGAAGGCCGGGTTCGGGCCGACGATCAGCACGGCGCGCTTGGCGAGCAGTTCGCGGTGCTCGTAGAGCAGGTAGGCGGCCCGGTGCAGGGCGACGGCGGTCTTGCCGGTGCCGGGGCCGCCCTCGACGACCAGTACGCCGCGGTGCGGGGCGCGGATGATGCGGTCCTGGTCGGCCTGGATGGTCTGCACGATGTCGCCCATCCGGCCGGTGCGCGCCGAGTTCAGCGCGGCCAGCAGCACGGCGTCGCCGGTCGGGTCCTCGTGCCCGGTGCGGGTGGCGTCGCCGAGGTCGAGGATCTCGTCGTGCAGGGCGGTGACCCGGCGGCCCTCGCTGGTGAGGTGCCGGCGGCGGCGCAGGCCCATCGGGGTGTGGCCGGTGGCCAGGTAGAAGGGGCGGGCGAGGTCGGCCCGCCAGTCGATCAGGACGGGGGTGCGGTCGGCGTCGTCGGCGCGCAGCCCGATCCGGCCGATGTGGTGGTCGTCCCCGGAGGTGAGGTCGATCCGGCCGAAGCAGAGCGAGCCGTCCACCGCGTTCAGCGCGGCGAGCAGCCCGGAGCGCTCGGCGACCAGGATGTCCCGTTCCAGCCGGGCCTGCATGGGGGTGTTGCCCTGCGCGAGCGCGTCGGTGACCGAGGACTCGGTCTCGCCGCGCAGCGCGTCCACCCGCGCGTACAGTCCGTCGATGAATTCCTGCTCCTGCCGCAATTCATCGTCCGGAAATTCGGTGTTTGACAATTCTACTCCCGCCCGGATATACTGTGCTCATGAACTTCCATGCGGCTCATACAAGTATAAAGTCGCGAACCACCTAATGTACGCGGGAAAAACCCCCGAGCGCAATTGCTCGGGGGTTTTGTTGTTTCCGGTCGGTCAGAGGACTTCGGAGAGTTCCGCCAGGAGCCTGCGCTTGGGTCGGGCGCCCACCATGGACCGCACCGGCTCGCCGTCCCGGAAGACCATGAAGGTCGGCATCGACAGCACCTTGTACGCGTTGGTCGTGTCGGGGTTCTGGTCCACGTTCAGCTGGACGACCCGCAGCCGCCCGGACTCCTCCTCGGCCAGCGCGCTGAGCACCGGGCCCATCTGCCGGCACGGCGGGCACCAGTCGGCGGTGAACTCCACCAGTACCGGCAACTCCGACCCGATCACCTCCGCCGCGAAATCGGCGTCGGTCACCTCGGCCACCCCACTGATCACCATGTGTGTCCTCCCAGTTCGCAGCGCGGCTCCGGACACTCCGCAGCCGCCGCCTCGGCCCGCGCCAGCTGCGCCGCCACCGTGGCCCGCACCCCGCGCAGTTCGCCGATCAGCGCATCCAGCTCCGCCAGCTTGCGCCGGTACACCGCGAGCGACGCCGGGCAGGAGTCGCCCTCGGGGTGCCCGGCCCGCAGACACTCCACGAAGGGCCGGGTCTCCTCCAGCTCGAACCCGAAGTCCCGCAGCGTCCTGATCTGCTCCAGGAGCCGCACATCGCGCTCGTCGTAGGTCCGGTGCCCGTGTTCGTCCCGCCGGGCGGGCAGCAGCCCGCGGGTCTCGTAGTACCGCAGCGTGCGCGTCGTGGTCCCGGCGCGTGCGGCCAGCTCGCCGATTCGCATGCGGACGAACGTATGCCTTGACGCGGACGTCAAGGCAAACAGTCGGGAGGGAAGGACCGGGCGGCTGAGCAACGGGGGGAGATCTCAGCCGCCCGGGGTCGTGGGGCCGGTGCGGCCGTCAGGCCTTGGCCAGCTCCTTGTCACCGCTGCTGCCCTGCTCGGGCAGGCCGGCCTCCTGGGAGCCGTGCCCGTCGTCCAGCAGCGTCCGCTCGTCGAACGGGATGCGTCCGGCCAGCACCTCGTCGACCCGGGCCCGGTCGATCTCCTTGGTCCAGGTGCCGATCAGCACGGTGGCCACCGCGTTGCCCGCGAAGTTGGTCAGGGCGCGGGCCTCGCTCATGAAGCGGTCGATGCCGACGATCAGGCCGATGCCGTCCACCAGGGCGGGCTTGTGCGACTGGAGGCCGCCGGCCAGCGTCGCCAGGCCCGCGCCGGTGACCCCGGCGGCGCCCTTGGAGGCGACGAACAGGAACAGCAGCAGGGGGATCTGCTCACCGATCGACATCGGCGTACCCATGGCGTCGGCGATGAACAGGGAGGCCATGGTCATGTAGATCATGGTGCCGTCGAGGTTGAAGGAGTAGCCGGTCGGCACGGTGATGCCGACCACCGGCTTGCTGACGCCCAGGTGCTCCATCTTGGCGATCAGGCGCGGCAGCGCCGACTCGGAGGAGGACGTCGACAGGATCAGCAGGAACTCGCGGCCCAGGTACTTGAAGAGCGAGAGCGCGTTGACGCCGGTGCAGATCTTCAGCAGGGCGCCGAGGACGACGATGACGAACAGGAAGCAGGTGACGTAGAACCCGAGCATCAGCACGGCCAGGCTCTTCAGGGCGTCGACGCCCGCCGAACCGGTCACCGCGGCCATCGCGCCGAACGCGCCGACCGGCGCGGCCCACATGATCATGGCGAGGACCCGGAAGACGAGGCGCTGGATGTGCTCGACGCCGCGCAGCACCGGCCGCCCGGCGTCGCCCATGGCCTGGAGCGCGAAGCCGCAGAGCAGGGCGACCAGCAGGGTCTGGAGGACCTCGCCCTCGGTGAACGCCGAGACGATCGTGGTCGGGATGATGCCGAGCAGGAACTCGGTGGTGTTCTTGGCCTCCGCGTCGACCTGCGCGTGCCCGGTCTCCTTGATCGCGTCGGTGACCGCGAGGCCGGTGCCCGGCTCCAGGATGTTGCCGACGACCAGGCCGATGGCCAGGGCGACCAGCGACATCACCATGAAGTAGCCGAGGGCGATACCGCCCACCGCGCCGACCTTCGCGGCCTTGCGGACCGAACCGATGCCGAGCACGATCGTGCAGAAGATGATCGGCGAGATCATCATCTTGATCAGATTGACGAAGCCGGTACCGATCGGCTTCAACTCGACCGCGAAGTCCGGCGCGATCAGGCCGACGGCGATACCGAGGGCGACCGCGACGATCACCGCGATGTAGAGATAGTGGGTGCGGTCCCGCTTGGCGGTGGGTGCGGCTGGTGCCGTATCGGCTGCGCTGGTCACGGCGGCCCTCCTTGGCGACGTCGGTGTCACCGGCGTGCGGCTCACGTCCGGGGTGGGGGAACCCGGTGACTATCTCGCGCTCTGTGAGCGCGGTCACCCTTTCGTTCATTTAGTTCACCGCGCGGCCAGGAGGGACACTGACGGCATGCACCTCCGCGTCCCCCGTCCCCGCAGCCTGGCCGCACAGCTCTTCGCCGTGCAGGCCGTGCTGATCGCGGTGCTGGTGGCGGGCTACGCGGTGTTCACGTACGTCAACGACCGGGGCCAGGCCGAGGACGCCGCCGGACGCGAGGCGCGGGCGGTCGCCCTGTCGATCGCCGACTCGCCGTCCGTGCGGGAGGCGATCGCCACATCGGACCCGTCGGCGCGGCTCCAGCCGTACGCGGTGCGGGTCATGGCGGACACCGAGGTCGACTTCGTCACGATCATGAGCCCGGCCGGCACCCGCTGGACGCACCCCGACCCCGACCAGATCGGCCGCACCTTCCAAGGCCACATAGCGCCGGCGTTGCAGGGCCGCACCTTCACCGAGACCTACACCGGCACGCTCGGCCCGTCGGTCCGCGCGGTCACCCCGGTCCGGGACGGGGCGCGGGTGGTCGGCCTGGTCAGCGCCGGGATCAAGGTCGACGAGATCAGCAAGCTGGCCCGCGAGCAGCTGACCGCCCTGCTGACAGCGGCGGCGGGCGCGCTGGCCCTCGGCGCGATCGGCACGTACGTCATCAACGCGCGGCTGCGCCGGCACACCCACGGCATGAACGCGGCCGAGCTGAGCCGGATGCACGACTACCACCAGGCGGCGCTGCACGCGGTGCGCGAGGGGCTGCTGATGCTGGACGGACAGCACCGGGTGGCGCTGATCAACGACGGCGGCCGGGAGCTGCTGGGGGTGAGCGGTGCGGTGGTCGGCGCCCCGGTCGCGGAACTGGGCCTGCCGTCCCCTCTGACGGGCGCGCTGCTGGCGGCCGAGCGGCGGACGGACGAGGTGCACCTCACCGCCGACCGCGTCCTGGTGGTGAACACCTCCCCGGTCTCCGGCGGCGAGCGGCGCGGCACGGTCGTCACCCTGCGCGACGTGACCCAGCTCCAGTCGCTGATGGGCGAGCTGAACTCGGAGCGCGGCTTCTCCCAGGCGCTGCGCTCCCAGGCGCACGAGGCGGCCAACCGGCTGCACACGGTGGTGTCGCTGATCGAGCTGGGCCGGTCGGAGGAGGCGGTGGAGTTCGCGACCGCCGAACTGGAACTGGCCCAGGCGCTCACCGACCAGGTGGTGGCGGCCGTCGGCGAACCCGTGCTGGCCGCGCTGCTGCTGGGCAAGACGGCGCAGGCCAACGAGCGCGGCGTGGAGCTGGTGGTCTCCCCCGACTCCCGCCTGGACGACGGCCTGCTCCCGCCGTCCCTGCCCGCCCGCGACCTGGTCACCATCCTGGGCAACCTGATCGACAACGCGGTGGACGCGGCGCAGGGCGGGGTGTGGGCGCGGGTCACGGTGACGGCGTACACGGACCGGGACCGGCTGGTGGTGCGGGTGACCGACACCGGCCCCGGCGTCGACCCGGACCACGCCGACCTGCTCTTCCAGCGCGGCTTCTCCACCAAACCGGCCGGCCCCGGCGGGCGGGGCCTGGGCCTCGCCCTGGTCCGCCAGGCCGTCCACCGCCACGGCGGCACCCTGACGGTGACGGAGGCGGCGGGCGGCGGGGCGTCCTTCGCGGCGGAGCTGCCACTGACGGCGGTACGGGCATGACGGGCATCCGCGTCCTGGTGGTCGAGGACGACCCGGTCGCCGCCGACGCGCACGTGATGTACGTGGGCCGGGTGCCGGGGTTCACCGCCGTCGGCAAGGCCCACTCCGGCGCGGAGGCCCGCCGGGTGCTGGACCGCACGCCGGTCGACCTGATCCTGCTCGACCTGCATCTGCCGGACGTGCACGGCCTGCAACTGGCCCGTTCGCTGCGCGCCGCCGGGCATCGGGCCGACGTGATAGCGGTGACCTCGGCGCGGGACCTGACGGTGGTCCGCGAGGGCGTCTCCCTGGGTGTCGTCCAGTACGTCCTGAAGCCGTTCACCTTCGCGACCCTGCGCGACCGCCTGGTCCGCTACGCCGAGTTCCGGGGGGCCGCCGGCGAGGCGAGCGGCCAGGACGAGGTCGACCGGGCGCTCGCCACCCTGCGTCCACCGGGGCCGGCATCCCTGCCCAAGGGCCTGAGCGCACCGACCCTCCAGCGGGTACGGGACACGCTGCGCGCCGCCGAGGAGGGCCTGACGGCAGCCGCCCTGGCCGAGGAGACCGGCATCTCCCGCATCACCGCCCGCCGCTACCTGGAACACCTGGTCGACACCGGCCGCGCGCAGCGACGCCCGCAGTACGGGGCGGTGGGGCGGCCGGAGTTGCAGTATCGGTGGGTGCGGGAGAAGTAACCGTCAGCCCGGCAGCACCGCCCACATCCGCGTCCCACCGCCGGGCTCCCGGGCCTCCCCGAACCCCCAGTCCCCTTCATACGCCCGCACCACCCGCCCGAGCATCCGCAACGCGGCCCGCCGCCGCGCGTCGCAGGCGGCGGCGAGCCGGGGATGGGCGTGCCGGGCGTGACCGTCGTACAGCACCACCCGCAGTTCCCCGCGCCCGTAGCGCAGGGACGCGTACACCGCGCTGTCGGGTGTCAACCGGGCGGCACAGGTGACCAGTTCGGAAACGACGAGCACGGCGGCATCGGTCAGGCCGCCGAGTCCGTGCGTTTCCAGCACGGTCCGGGTGATCACCCGGGCGACACGCGGTCCGGTCGGCCCGGCGGGGAGCGTGAAGTCGTAGGCCAGCCTGTCGGGGGACGGAGCCGGTGACGGCGGCGGGTCGGCTTCGCCGAAGAGGACCGGACCGGCGGTGACGGCTGTGGGCATGGGTGACTCCTCGATGGTGCCGGCCGGACTCAGTGTCACGAGGCCGAAACTCAATGAGCTGCAATGTGGCACACGTGCCACTAGCTATAGAATATTGCCCACTTTCAGTTGGACCGTAGCTACTCGGGCGGTGCAGACTGACTCCGAACTCGCCGGAGGAAGAGCACACATGCCGACACGACCCGCGCCGACGGAGCGTCAAAAACGCCTGGGTGCCGAGCTGCGCAGGATGCGGATCGCGGCTGGACGGACCACGGAGTACGCCGCCGGCCTCCTGGGAACCGACCGCACGAAGGTGTCCAACATCGAGTCGGGAGTCCGAGCCGTCTCACCGGAAAGGATCCGGATACTCGCCAGCAACTACGAGTGCTCGGACGAGGCATACGTCGAAGCGCTGGCCGACACGGCCGACACGCGCAGACGGGGATGGTGGCAGCAGTACCGAGGGACCTTGCCTCAAGGGCTGCTGGACGTCGCCGAACTGGAGTGGTTCGCCACGCGACTGCGCAGTTATCAGACCGTGCACATTCCGGGCCTGCTGCAACTCGGGGGGTACGCCCGCGCCGTCTTCGCCGCCGCGCTGCCGCCCTTGCCCACGTCGGAAGTGGAACTTCGGGTGGTTCAGCGCCTGCGGCGGCAACAAGTCCTCGACCGTGAACAGCCCGGGGCCGTCGAGTACATCGCGTATGTGCACGAGTGGGCGCTGCGTATGCAGTTCGGCGGACGCCGCGCCATGCGGGAGCAACTCCAGCACATCTGCGAGATGTCCGAACGCCCCCGTATCGAGATCCGCGTCCTCCCCGTGGAGGCCGGCGCGTTCCCCGGCGCCGGACACGCAGTGCTCTACGCGCACGGCGCGGTTCCTCAACTGGACACCGTGCAGTTGGACTCCGCACACGGGGGCGAGTTCACCCACGCCGAGGCCCAGCTGATCAAGTACCGGTCCCATCTGGACTGGTGGCACGCCCATACCCTGAGCCCCGAGGACTCTCGGGACCTGATCCACACCATCGTCCATCAGCTCTGAACCCGAAAGGAAGGCAGCCAATGGCCGACATCACCTGGGAAGAACCCTTCTGCGCCGAAGGCAACAACTGCTTCCGCATAGGCACCGACCCCCAAGGCAACGCCTACATCGCGGTCGCCGGGCAGGAGAACCACCCCCTCACCGACTCCCGCGAAGCCCTCCGCGCGCTCATCCGGGACATCAAGGCCGGGGCAGCCGACCACCTGCTGTGACGTATGTGCCATTTCTTCCGCCGACTGCCCGCAGCCCCAGCGGGTCCGCTGAAAACGGATGACACTTCGAGCCCCACTGTCATCCATTTCCAGGGCCACCCCACCCGAGGGCAGCCGGGAACTCCTGCGGCGAGGCCGAGCCGCCGGGCCGCAGGAGCCGGCTCCGGTCATGCGATTCCCTCTCCGTTCACGTTTATCGATCCGCACACCCCCCAACGCCCGCACACGCATTGACCCGGCCGGACCGCCCCTCCTACGTTCACCTCGCAGCCATCCCGGCCACAGCGTCGTGCCCGCAGGAGGTCATGCCCGTGCGCCCCACCGCAGCCCTGCTCCTCGCCACCGCCCTCGCCGCCACCGCCCTCACCGCCTGTTCCGGTGGTTCCGGCAGTGATCCGGACACCCTCAAGGTCTCCTTCAAGCAGTCCACGGACAACTCCGTGAAGGTGATGGACGACTACCTCGCCGGCGTCCGGAAGCAGTTCGAGAAGGCGAACCCCGGCAAGAAGGTCGAGCTGGTGCCGATCAAGGCGCCGGACTCCGAGTACTACACCAAGGTGCAGCAGATGCTGCGGTCGCCGAAGACCGCGCCCGACCTGGTCTACGAGGACACCTTCCTCATCAACTCCGACATCACCAGCGGGTACTTGCAGCCCCTCGACGACTATCTGGCCAAGTGGCCGGACTGGGACCGGTTCGTCGACACCGCGAAGGCCGCGGCCCAGGGCGAGGACGGGAAGACGTACGGCGTACCGGACGGCACGGACACCCGGGGGCTGTGGTTCAGCAAGGACGTGTTCGCCAAGGCGGGGCTGCCCGCCGACTGGCAGCCGAGGAGCTGGGACGACCTGCTGGCCGCCGCCCGCACCATCAAGGAGAAGGTGCCCGGCGTGATCCCCCTCAACGTCTACACCGGCAAGCCGGTCGGCGAGGGCGCCACCATGCAGGGGTTCCAGATGCTGCTGTACGGGACCGACGGCGGCAGCACGGACCCGCTGTACGACAAGGCGTCGAAGAAGTGGATCAGCGCGGGGAAGGGGTTCCGGGACGCGCTCTCCTTCGTGGAGACGGTGTACGGGGAGAAGCTCGGACCCGAGGTGTCCGACGCGCTCGATCCCAACATCATGACCCGGGTGCGGGGCGAGTGGCTGCCCGAGGGCAAGCTCGGCATCGCCCTGGACGGTTCCTGGCTGCCGCAGGACTGGCTGCCGGGCAGCGGGCACGAGTGGCCCGAGTGGTCGAAGGAGTTGGGGCTGGCCGCCATGCCGACGCAAGCCGGGCAGGCGCCCGGCAAGGTCAGCATGTCGGGCGGCTGGACCTGGTCGATCCCGGCCAAGGCGGGCAACCCCGACCTGGCCTTCGAGTTCATCAAGACCATGCAGACCAAGGCCAACGCCCAGAAGTGGTACGTCGCCAACTCTGGCATCGCGGTGCGCGAGGACGTCGCGGCCGACCCCGGCTACGTCGACGCCCAACCCGGCATCAAGTTCTTCACCGATCTCGTCGCCCACACCCACTACCGGCCCGCCTACCCGGCGTACCCGAAGGTCACCACCGCCATCCAGGAGGCGATGGAGGGAGTGACGACCGGTGACCGGTCGGTCGAGGAGGCCATGCGGGATTACGACAGCGCGCTGCGCGAGGCCACCGACGACCAGGTGGTCGAGAAGTGAGCCCAGCGCGCCGGGCCCTGGTCCGGGCGTCCCCCGTCGCCCCCGCCGCCGTCCTGCTGCTGCTCTTCCTCGCCGGCCCGATCGCCTACTGCGTCGTCATCGCCTTCACCGACCTCCAGCTGACCGGGCAGGCCGCGCAGTCGTACGTCGGGTTCGACAACTTCCGGCGGGCGTTCGGGGACGACGGGTTCCTGAACGCCGTATGGCTGACCCTGGTGTTCACCGTGCTGTCGTCGCTGGTCGGGCAGAACACGCTCGGGCTGGCGCTGGCCGCCCTGATGCGGCGCGCCTCGAAACCGGTGCGGACACTGACCGGCGGCATCGTCGTCACCGCGTGGGTGCTGCCGGAGGTCGTCGCCGGGTTCCTGCTGTATGCGTTCTTCCGCCGTGAGGGCACTCTGAACGCCGTTCTGGACTGGCTGCGTCTGCCCTCCCAGAACTGGTTGTTCACCCTGCCGATCCTTGCGGTTTCCTTCGCCAACGTGTGGCGGGGCACGGCGTTCTCAATGCTCGTGTACTCGGCCGCGCTCGACGAGATCCCGAAAGAGGTCACCGAGGCCGCCGAGGTCGACGGAGCGGGCGGCTGGCGGCGGCTGTGGCACGTCACCCTGCCGATGATCCGCCGCTCCATCGCCACCAACCTCATGCTCAACACCCTCCAGACGCTGTCCGTCTTCGGGCTGATCTGGGTGATGACCCGGGGCGGGCCCAGCGGCCGGAGCCAGACGCTGCCGCTGTACATGTACGAGCAGGCGTTCCAGAACAGCCTGATCGGCTACGGCACGGCGGTCGCGCTGCTCCTGCTGCTGATCGGCTCGCTGTTCTCGGTCGGGTACCTGCGGCTGCTGCGGACGGAGGTGTGAGCGGCGTGACCCGTTCGAGAAGACGGACGCTGGCCGCCGACGCCGGACTGCTGGTGACCGCCGCCGCGTTCGCGCTGCCGCTGCTGTGGGTGCTGCTGTCCGCCGTCGACCCGCACGCGGGCCTGCGGGTGCGGGTCCCCGACGGGGTCACTCTCGACCACTTCGACGCGATCCTCACCGACGAGGTCACCTTCACCCCGCTGCGCAACAGCCTGATCCTGTGCGGCGGCGCGACGGCGCTCACGGTGGCGTGCGCGGCGCTTGCCGCGTACCCGCTGTCCCGGTTCCGCTCCCGCCTCAACCGCCCCTTCCTGCTCACCGTCCTGTTCGCCACCTCGCTGCCCATCACGGCGATCATGGTGCCGGTGTACGCCCTGTTCGTCCGCGTCAACCTCATCGACACCCTCCAGGGCACGATCTTCTTCTTCGCCGCCTCCCAACTCCCGTTCGCCATCTGGCTGATGAAGAACTTCATGGACGGCGTGCCGAAGGAGCTGGAGGAGGCGGCCTGGACCGACGGGGCGTCGTCCTTCCAGTCCCTGCTGCGGATCGTGCTGCCGCTGATGGGGCCGGGGGTGGCGGTGGTGACGGTGTTCTCGTTCGTGATGATGTGGGGGAACTTTTTCGTCCCCTTCATGCTGCTGCTCACCCCGGACCAGATGCCGGCCTCGGTCAGCGTCAACGAGTTCTTCGGCAACCGGGGCATGGTGGCGTACGGTCAGCTCGCCGCGTTCTCGATCGTCTACTCGACGCCGGTGATCCTGCTCTACGTACTGATCTCCCGGCGACTGGGCGGCGGCTTCGCGCTGGGCGGTGCCGTCAAGGGGTGACGGTCGGGGAACGGACACGCGTAACCGTAGCTTCCTACGATCCGTGTTCCTGGCCGAACGGACTGTAGTCAAAGCACGTCCGGCCCCCTACCTTGTGGCCCGTGCCCCGACCCGAAGCCCTCCCGGACCAGCCCGGCCGGCCCGACCAGCCCGCGTCCCCCTTCGACCCCCTGGCCGCCCACCGGCTCCGCGTCGCCCTCGGCATGGGCCCCGAACACGTCGCCCGCGACATGCGGGTGTCGTACGGACTGCCGTACGTCGGTCCGGACCTGGTGCTCGCCTGGGAGCGCGGCGAGGCGCTGCCCGCCGCCGCCGAACTCACCGCCCTGGCCGGCGCTCTGTGGTGCGCCCCCACCGACCTGGTCGCCCGGCCCCGCACCCTGCTCGAACACCGGGTCGCCCGGGGCCTGCCGCCCGAGGAGGTGGCCCGGGCCACCGGGGTCGACCCCCGGTCCTACCTGCGGATGGAGGAGCGGGAGGCGTGGCGCGGCACCGACCGGCAGTCGACGGCGCTGGCCGGGCTGCTCGGCCTGTCGCTGCCGGACCTCGTCACCGTCTCCGGGAACGAGGAACGGCTCACCGAACTGCTGCGCGGCGCGGTCACCGGCCGCCGGCCGGGCAGCCAGACCCGGGCCATCGCCAAGCTCGTCCCGCTGCTGGACCGGGGCGTCCTGGACGACGTCCTGGCGGAGCTGCACGCCGAGTACCAGGCCCGGCTGGCCACCCCCCTGGGCCGCGAGCTGCGCGACCGGGTGCTGGAGTACTTCTGGTCGGGGGTCGAGAAGGAGACCGGCGGGGCGCCTTAGACATCGTTGAGACGAAGAGCCGCCGAGGAGTCCTAGAAAACCGACTCGGCCTCGACGATCCGGTCCTGCGGCACCGTCTTCAGCTCGGTCACCGCCTCCGCGAGCGGCACCATCACCACGTCGGTGCCGCGCAAGGCCGTCATCCGGCCGAAGTCGCCCCGGTGCGCGGCCTCCACCGCGTGCCAGCCGAACCGGGTGGCGAGCACCCGGTCGTACGCGGTGGGCGTGCCGCCGCGCTGCACATGGCCGAGGATGACCGGCTTGGCCTCCTTGCCGAGCCGGCGCTCCAGCTCGTACGCCAGTGCCGTGCCGATGCCCTGGAAGCGCTCGTGGCCGAACTGGTCGATCGCGCCGTGCCCGTAGTCCATCGACCCCTCGGCGGGGTGGGCGCCCTCGGCCACGCAGATCACGGCGAACTTCTTGCCCCGGGCGAACCGCTCCTCGACCATCTTGACCAGGTCGGCCGGGTCGAAGGGCCGCTCGGGCAGGCAGATGCCGTGCGCGCCGGCCGCCATGCCGGACTCCAGGGCGATCCAGCCGGCGTGCCGGCCCATGACCTCGACGACCATGACGCGCTGGTGCGACTCGGCCGTCGTCTTCAGCCGGTCCATCGCCTCCGTGGCCACGCCGACCGCCGTGTCGAAGCCGAAGGTACGGTCGGTGGAGGAGATGTCGTTGTCGATCGTCTTCGGCACGCCGACCACCGGCAGCCCGGCGTCGGACAGCATCCGGGCCGCGGTCAGCGTGCCCTCGCCGCCGATCGGGATCAGCGCGTCGATGCCGAAGTCGCGGGCGATGTCGGCCGCGTTCTCGCACGCCTCGCGCAGCCGGTCGCGCTCGAGGCGGGAGGAGCCGAGGATGGTGCCGCCGCGGGCCAGGATGCCGCTGACCGCGTTCAGGTCGAGGGTGCGGTAGCGGCCGTCCAGCAGGCCCGCGTAGCCGTCCTCGAAGCCGATGACCTCGTCGCCGTACTGCGCGACCGCTCGGTGCACGACCGACCGGATCACTGCGTTCAGGCCGGGACAGTCGCCGCCTGCGGTGAGAACTCCGATACGCATCGTGCTGTGTCTCCTGCTCCCTGTGGACACCGGTGAGGCACTGTCGATTGTTCCACGTCCCACCGGAGAGTGCCGACGCCGCATTGACGGGCGCCTTATCTATCGCGAGAGGTATTGTCAAGAGGGTTCCGCTCACCTCGGTGGGCGATTTTTATGACGGCCCATGTCAGCTATGGAACCCATGTCAGCTATGGAACGGAGAGCGCGCGTGACCCGCAGCGTGTACGTGACCGGTATCGACCGCGGCGACGGCCGCCAGGTCGTCGAGCTGGGGGTCACGGAACTCCTGACCCGGCAGGTCGACCGGGTCGGCGTGTTCCGTCCCCTGGTCCACGACGGCCCGGACCGCCTCTTCGAGCTGCTGCGCGCCCGCTACCGGCTCTCCCAGGACCCGGCGACGGTCTACGGCCTGGACTACCACGAGGCGTCCGCGCTCCAGGCCGAGCAGGGCACCGACGAACTGGTCTCCGCCCTGGTCGACCGCTTCCACCTGGTCGCCCGCGACTACGACGTCGTCCTCGTCCTCGGCACCGACTTCGCCGACACCCAGCTCCCCGACGAACTGGCGCTGAACGCCCGGCTGGCCAACGAGTTCGGCGCGTCGGTGATCCCGGTCGTCGGCGGCCGGGGGCAGAGCGCGGAATCCGTCCTCGCCGAGACCCGCAACGCCTTTCGCGCCTACGACTCACTGGGCTGCGACGTACTGGCGATGGTCACCAACCGGGTGGCCCGCGAGGACCGGGACCTGATCGCGGAGCGGCTGGCCGGGCTGCTCCCGGCGCCCTGCTGGGTCGTGCCCGACGAGCCCGCGCTCTCCGCGCCGACGGTCTCCCAGATCGCCCACACGCTCGGCGCCAGGGTGGTCCTCGGCGACGACTCGGGGCTGGCCCGGGACGCGCTGGACTTCGTGTTCGGCGGCGCCTCGCTGGCCAAGTTCCTCGGCGCGCTGACCCCCGGCTGCCTGGTGGTCACCCCCGGCGACCGGGCCGACCTGGTGATCGGCTCGCTGGCCGCGCACAGCGCCGGCACCCCGCCGATAGCCGGGGTGTTGCTCACCCTTGACGAGGTGCCGGGCGACGACGTCCTCACCCTCGCCGCCCGGCTCGCCCCCGGCACCCCGGTGCTGTCGGTGCCGGGCAACAGCTTCCCCACCGCCGAGCGGCTGTTCTCCCTGGAGGGCAAGCTGGGCGCGGCCACCCCGCGCAAGGCGGAGACCGCGCTCGGCCTGTTCGAGCGGTACGTCGACACCGCCGCCCTGGACCAGCGGGTCCAGGCCCCCAGCAGCGACCGCGTCACGCCGATGATGTTCGAGCACAAGCTCATCGAACAGGCCCGCTCCGACCTGCGCCGGGTCGTGCTGCCCGAGGGCACCGAGGCACGCGTGCTGCACGCGGCGGAGGTGCTGCTGCGCCGGGGCGTGTGCGAGCTGACCCTGCTCGGCCCGGTCGAGCAGATCCGCAAGAAGGCCGCCGACCTCGGCATCGACCTCGGCGACTCGCAGCTGATCGACCCGGCCACCAGCGACCTGCGGGACCGCTTCGCCGAGCGCTACGCCGAGCTGCGCGCCCACAAGGGCGTCACCGTGGAACTGGCCTACGACGTGGTCTCCGACGTCAACTACTTCGGCACCCTGATGGTGCAGGAGGGCCTGGCCGACGGGATGGTGTCGGGGTCGGTGCACTCCACCGCCGCCACCATCCGCCCCGGCTTCGAGATCATCAAGACCAAGCCGGAGGCGTCCATCGTCTCCTCGGTCTTCTTCATGTGCCTGGCCGACAAGGTGCTGGTCTACGGCGACTGCGCGGTCAACCCCGACCCGGACGCCGAGCAGCTCGCGGACATCGCCGTCCAGTCGGCGGCGACGGCGGCCCGGTTCGGGGTCGAGCCGCGGATCGCGATGCTGTCGTACTCGACCGGCACCTCCGGCTCCGGCGCCGACGTCGACAAGGTGCGCGAGGCCACCGAGCTGGTCCGGGCCCGCCGCCCGGACCTGATGATCGAGGGCCCGATCCAGTACGACGCCGCGGTCGAGCCGTCGGTGGCCGCGACCAAGCTGCCCGGCTCCGCGGTCGCCGGGCAGGCCACCGTGCTGATCTTCCCCGACCTCAACACCGGCAACAACACCTACAAGGCCGTGCAGCGCTCGGCCGGCGCGATCGCCGTCGGCCCGGTCCTCCAGGGCCTGCGCAAGCCGGTCAACGACCTGTCCCGCGGCGCGCTGGTGCAGGACATCGTGACCACCGTCGCCATCACGGCCATCCAGGCCCAGCCCCCCATCGAGAAGGTTTCCGAACAGTGAGCAGCAGCTCCCCCACCCGCGTCCTCGTCCTCAACTCCGGCTCCTCGTCGCTGAAGTACCAGCTGCTGGACATGCGGGACAGCAGCCGGCTGGCGGTGGGGCTGGTCGAGCGCATCGGCGAGCAGACCTCCCGGCTCAAGCACACCCACGTGGCCGCCGACGACACCCGGGAGCGGCACGGGCCGATCGCCGACCACGAGGCGGCCCTGAAGGCGGTCGCCGAGGAACTGGCCCGGGACGGGCTGGGCCTGGACTCCCCGGAGCTGGCCGCGATCGGGCACCGGGTGGTGCACGGCGGCATGTTCTTCACCGAGCCGACCCTGATCGACGACTCGGTGCTGACCGAGGTCGAGCGCCTGGTCCCGGTGGCCCCGCTGCACAACCCGGCCAACCTCACCGGCATCCGCACCGCCCAGGGCCTGCGCCCCGACCTGCCCCAGGTGGCCGTCTTCGACACGGCGTTCCACACCACGATGCCGGAGTCGGCGGCGCGCTACGCCATCGACCCGAAGATCGCCGACCGGCACCGGATCCGCCGCTACGGCTTCCACGGCACCTCGCACGCGTACGTCTCCCGCGAGACCGCCCGGCTGCTGGGCAAGGACCCGGCGGACGTGAACGTCGTCGTGCTGCACCTGGGCAACGGCGCCTCCGCCTCGGCGGTCCGGGGCGGCCGGTGCGTGGACACCTCGATGGGGCTGACGCCTTTGGAGGGACTGGTGATGGGTACGCGGTCCGGAGACCTGGACCCGGCGGTCATCTTCCATTTGGAGCGCGTTGGCGGAATGTCCACGGACGAGATCGACACTCTCCTCAACAAGAGGAGCGGCTTGTTCGGTCTGTGCGGCGACAACGACATGCGGGAGATCCGGCGCCGGGTCGACGAGGGCGACGAGCAGGCACAGCTCGCCTTCGACATCTACATTCACCGCCTGAAGAAGTACATCGGCGCCTATTACGCCGTTCTCGGACGGGTGGACGCGGTCGCCTTCACGGCCGGGGTCGGCGAGAACGCGGCACCGGTGCGGGAGGCCGCGGTGGCGGGCCTGGAAGGGCTGGGCCTGGCGGTGGACGCCGGGCTGAACGCCGTACGCGGCGACGGTCCTCGGCTGATCTCCCCCGCGGACGCCCGGGTGAAGGTCGCCGTGGTGCCGACGGATGAAGAATTGGAGATCGCGACACAGACGTACGCACTGGTCGAAAAGAACAGCCGATAAATTCACGGGTGAGCACGCCCGCGCCCATATGCACGTTCCGCCAGGCGGAATATTCCGGAGCGAAACAAACCGATAGGATCGCCCCATGCGCCGTTCGAAAATCGTCTGTACTCTCGGCCCCGCGGTCGACTCCCACGAGCAGCTCGTCTCGCTGATCGAGGCCGGCATGAACGTGGCCCGCTTCAACTTCAGCCACGGCACCCACGCCGAGCACCAGGGCCGGTACGACCGGGTCCGGGCCGCCGCGAAGGAGACCGGCCGGGCCATCGGTGTGCTCGCCGACCTCCAGGGCCCGAAGATCCGGCTGGAGACCTTCGCCGAGGGCCCCGTGGAGCTGGTGCGCGGTGACGAGTTCACCATCACCACCGAGGACGTGCCGGGTGACAAGACGATCTGCGGCACCACGTACAAGGGCCTGCCCGGTGACGTGACCAAGGGCGACCCGATCCTGATCAACGACGGCAACGTCGAGCTGAAGGTCACCGAGGTCGAGGGCCCCCGGGTGAAGACGATCGTCATCGAGGGCGGTGTCATCTCCGACCACAAGGGCATCAACCTGCCCGGCGCGGCGGTCAACGTGCCCGCGCTGTCCGAGAAGGACATCGAGGACCTGCGGTTCGCGCTGCGCATGGGCTGCGACCTGGTCGCGCTCTCCTTCGTCCGGGACGCCAAGGACGTCCAGGACGTGCACCGGGTGATGGACGAGGAGGGCCGCCGGGTCCCCGTCGTCGCCAAGGTGGAGAAGCCGCAGGCGGTCGAGAACATGGAGGACGTCGTCGCGGCCTTCGACGCCGTCATGGTGGCCCGCGGCGACCTGGCCGTCGAGTACCCGCTCGAAAAGGTCCCGATGGTGCAGAAGCGCCTGATCGAGCTGTGCCGCCGCAACGCCAAGCCGGTGATCGTCGCGACCCAGATGATGGAGTCGATGATCACCAACTCCCGTCCGACCCGCGCCGAGGCGTCCGACGTCGCCAACGCCATCCTGGACGGCGCGGACGCGGTCATGCTGTCGGCGGAGTCGAGCGTGGGCGCGTACCCGATCGAGACCGTCAAGACCATGTCGAAGATCGTCACGGCGGCCGAGCAGGAGCTGCTCTCCAAGGGCCTCCAGCCCCTCGTGCCGGGCAAGAAGCCGCGCACCCAGGGCGGTTCGGTGGCCCGCGCCGCCGCCGAGATCGCCGACTTCCTCGGCGGCAAGGGCCTGGTGGCGTTCACCCAGTCCGGTGACACCGCCCGCCGGCTGTCCCGCTACCGCGCGGTCCAGCCGATCATCGCGTACACCACCGACGAGTCCACCCGCAACCAGCTCGCACTGAGCTGGGGCGTGGAGTCGCACGTCGTGCCGTTCGTCAACTCCACCGACGAGATGGTCGACCTGGTGGACCAGGAGATGGTCAAGCTCAATCGCTTCAACCCCGGTGACATCGTGGTGATCACCGCCGGTTCGCCCCCCGGCGTCCCCGGCACCACCAACATGGTCCGCGTCCACCACCTGGGCGAGGCCGTCCGCGGCTAGGCTCTCCGAACGGCACCGAGGGCGCCCCCTGCTCGTGGCGGGGGGCGCCCTCGGTTTTCGTACGGGGGTCAGCCGGCCGTGTCGGTCATGTACTGGTGCAGCCCGGGAACGGTCAGGGTCCCGCCGAACTGGCCGGCCTGCACCACCTTCACCTTGGTGAAGTAGATCAGCGGGATGTCCAGCGGCGGCGGGTTCTCCACGTCGAAGGTGATCGGGATCAGCCCCAGCAGGTTGCCGGAGATGCTCTCGGTGTACATCACCGTCTCACCGTCACGGATCGTGGACGTGGTGCCCTCGGCCGCCTGCACGTGGTAGGTCTTGCCGGTCAGCGGGTCCTTGACGGTCTGGTGCAGGTCACCGATGTCGGTGCCGTTGGATATGACGTACTTCAGCACCTTCTTGGTGGCACCGCTCGCCGTCCGCACCTCGACGACCCCCTTGTAGGAGGCGCCCTTGAGGGTGAGCGAGCTGGCGTCCAGGTACCAGGGGTCGTTCGGCACCGCGAGGGTGTTGTCGACGCCGCCCTCGTCGTCGGTGGCGACCGGGCAGTCGGCGTCGGCACTCTCGGAGGCGCTGGGCGAAGCACTCTCGGAAGGGTCGGCGGAGGCGCTCGCGGAGGGATCGGCACTGGGCGAGGCGGTGGCCTCACCGGCCGCGTCCTCCACTGCCTCGGAGACCTTGTCGGTGGTGTCCGTTACGGCGCCGGAGGCGTCGTCCGCGCCGTCCTGGCCGGACGCGTCCGCCGAAGCGGAGGCCGAGGGCGACGCGGACGCGGACGCGGAGGCCGACGGGGTCGCCGTGGCACTCGCGGACTCCTCACCGCTCTTGCCGCCGGTGAAGAAGTCCTCCAGGGCGTCACCGATGCCCTGCAGCAGACCGCCGCCGCTCTCGGAAGCGGACGGGGAGGGGGAGGGGGAGGATTCGGCGGCCGACTCCTTCTCCTGCGACTTCTCCGTCGACGCGGAGGCGGAGGCCGATGCGGACGGCTCGGGCTCGGTCTCGCCCTTGTCGTCGGAACCTGAATCCGACGAAGAGGAGGAGTCCTGACCCGTGGCGGAAGCCGACGGACTCGACCCGGTGCCGTCGTCCCCGCTCTCGCTCTCGCTCTCACTCGCACTCGCACTCGCACTCGCACTCGCGGAGGGCGACGCCGACGCGTCCGCGTCGTCCTTCTTGTCCTCGTCACCCGCCATGGCCGCCACGCAGGCCTTGTACTCGTCGGCCGTCAGACTCTTCGCGGACGTCGCCGCCGGGTCGTTGCCGTCGGCGACGGCGAGCGTCGGCGTGAACCCCATCCCCATGAGGACCGCCGTCGGCATCGCCGCCAGGGCTATCGCCTTGCCGGCCGGTACGTGGAACCTGGTGAACAACGGCTTCTTGGGTGCCGCGTGGCGCGGCCCGGTTCTCACGCGGGACGCCTCCGCGTCAGCCCCGTGAGTCACCTCGTCAGCCGGCACTGTGCCTCCCGTTCGCCCCGTTGGCCGGGATCGTTCCTGACAGATGGTTCGGCTCGTCCGCGGCGTCCGTCACCGGCTTCGGCTTGCCCGGCGCCCACGCCACGGCCATCGCCCCGCCGACGAGCGAGAGCATGAAGCCGACGACGAAGCCACCGAAGTTGGACACGGGGATGGACACCAGGGCGAGCAGGATCGCCGCGACACCCGCGAAGGTCCGCACGTGCTTCTGGAACCAGAGGCTGATGCCGAGCACGACCAGCAGCACGCCGATGATCAGAGAGCCGGCACCGGCGGTGGTGGACATCGCCACGGTCAGGTTGCCGAACTTCAGGTTCGCGTACGGGAAGTACATGATCGGGAAGCCACCGAGCAGGACGAGCAGACCGGCCCAGAACGGCCGGGTGCCACGCCAGTCTCGGAACTGCTGCCTACGGCGGGTGAACTGGCCGGTGGCGGCAGGAGTCTCGGCGCTCATGGAAAACAGCTCCCTGGTACAGCGTTCGCTGTGGTGATGATGTGAGAGTGAACGGGCGGGGGCGCGGCCTGCCCCCGCCCGTCAGCGAGTGCTCAGTAGCACTCGACGCCGTCGCCGGAGCCCTTCTTCAGCGACATGTGCAGACCGCTGAGCTTGAAGGTTCCGGCGGTGGTGGCCCACGCCGTCTGCTTCACGTCGGTCAGCTTGGCCTCAGTGGCCTGCTGGGCGAAGCCGCCCGCGCTGGCCCGTCCCTGCGAGACCTCTGCCTTCTTCTGCTTGGGTCCCTTGCTGATGGACCCGGCAGCCACACCGATGTCGATGTTGGTGAAGGTGGCGTCCGCCTGCAGATCCGCGACGTCGATGTAGAGCTGCTCGGCGTGGACCGCTTCCTGCTTCTTGGAAGTGTCACCCGCCTCCAGCCGCAGGGTGATGTCGCCCAGCACCGGGATCTTCGTGACGACCGACTGGCACAGCTTGTCGATCTCGGCGCTCTTGAACGCCGAGACGGCCACGGCGTTACGGCCGCTCGCGCCGTCGTTGTAGGCCCCGTACTGCGAGAACCCGTGACCGGTCAGCTCCTTGGCGCTGACCTTGAACTGCTGCCCCGACACACTGAACGAAGCGGCCAACGCACCCTGCGCCAGAGCAACGCCTATCGCGGCCGTCGCGGCGACGCTGGGCACCATGACCACAGCGAACCGCTTCCATCTGGTCCCACCACGCGCTTGGGACTCCATATTTCCTCCTTCTCGGACGTACATCTCCTGGCCTCGGCTCGCCCCCTAGAGCGGCGGCTCGGCCGGGCAGGGATGGGAGAAGTGCTACGTCCTCGGGAAGGAGAGCGCCCGTACTCGACGGCGCGCACCACGCGCCCGAATCACCGGCGATCACCCCCGAGCGACAACCACTGGTCGCGCCTGACACACATCACGCACAACCTTGCCGGACAGGCTCCGCCACAACGGCGAAGACCCCCCTGCCCAAGGGCCGGCTCCTCTGCCGCCGGTCCTGCTCGGTGGGGACCCAGGAAGCCCGCGACCCGATTGGCTGTCGGGGGACGGGAACGGACCGAGCGTGGCCGATCGTGGTGCATTCTCGCCGCCCGCACAAGGGGCGCCGTTACTGGCTAGTAACGGGGCGATAACCAAGGGTCGACGCAGCGGTCCCGCCCGGCGACGCTCGGTGTCTCCGGGCAAGGGGACAAAGCAATCCCGCACCGGACAGAGACCGACATTCCACCGGCGGCGACTTACTCGCAGTAACAGCGGCCAGGATTCCCAAGTTTTGGCAAAACACGGCTGTACTGCGGCTCCGCCGACGTTTCCCTTCACACCGGCACCGCCCGGCCGCAAGATCATCGGCCGGGCGGTAGGGAGAGGTACGGCCCGGTCAGAACAGCGCGCGGGCGAGCGCGCGGCGGGCCGCCGCCACTCGCGGGTCGTCGGCGCCGACGACCTCGAACAGCTCCAGCAACCGCACCCGTACGGCATCCCGTTCGTCACCGAAGGTGCGCTTCACCGTGTCGATGAGCCGCCCGAAGGCGTCCTCCACATGACCGCCCACCAGATCCAGGTCGGCGGCGGCGATCTGCGCCTGCGCGTCGCCCGGCTGCTCGGCGGCGTCCTTGCGCACTTGCTGCGGGTCCAGGTTCTGCACCCGCTGGAGCAATTCGGCCTGGGCGAGGCCGAGTTTGGCCTCCATGTTGCCCGGGTCCTCGTTCAGTACGTTCTGGTACGCGCGGACCGCGCCGCCCAGGTCGCCCGCGTCCAGGGCCTGTACGGCGGCCTCCAGCGCGGCGTCGTGCGGTCCGGCCGGCGCGGCCGGGGCCTCGTGCACGGCACCCGGGTCGGCCTCGGGGTCGACGACCAGGCCGGTCAGGCCGAAGCGCTGCTCGGCGACCTGCACCAGCTGGTCCAGGGTCTCGCGGATCTGGGACTCGCCGGCGGCGCCCTGGAAGAGCGGCAGCGCCTGCCCGGCGACCACCGCGAAGACGGCCGGGATGCCCTGGATGCCGAACTGCTGCATCAGCATCTGGTTGGCGTCGACGTCGATCTTGGCGAGCACGAACCGGCCGCCGTACTCGACGGCGAGCCGCTCCAGGACCGGGCTCAACTGCTTGCAGGGCTCGCACCACTCGGCCCAGAAGTCGATGACGACCGGGACCTCGGTGGACCGCTGGAGGACATCGCGCTCGAAGCCCGCCTCGTCGACGTCGAGGACCAGGTCGGCGGGTGAGACGGCACCCCCGCCGCCCTCCCGCGCGGCCTGGGCGCGCGCCTGCTCCGCCTTCGCCTTGGCCTCCTGGGCCGCCTTCACCGCGGCGAGGTCGACGACTCCGCTCATGGACATGTTCCGTGGCTGCATACGCCTATCCTCCCCCGTACTACGCGCGTCCGTGAAAAGCGGCCTGAAACCCGCTCTGAAGTGTGCTGTTCGGCGCCGGGTCCCCACCTGGCGCCGGTGGTCGTCGCTCCAGCGGGATCGCCCCCTGCTTTCGCTACGCCTCGTAGCGTAATGCCCGTCGCACCCCCCGCGAAACGGCCCCCCGGTGATCTCCCTCACCACCGCCCCCGGCAAACCCGCGGTTATGGTCGGGGGATGCCGAACAGCTCGCCCACAGGTCGCTCCGGCCGTCCCCGCAGCGCCGCGGCCGACGCCGCGATCCTGGCCGCGACGCGGGCGGCACTGGTCGACCTGGGCTGGTCGAAACTGACCCTGGGGGATGTCGCGACCCGGGCCGGGGTCGCGAAGACCACCCTCTACCGCCGCTGGGCGGGCAAGAACGAATTGGTCGTCGACGCGGTCGCCGAACTCTTCGACGAACTGCGCCTGCCCGACCGCGGCTGCCTGGCCGCCGACATCGAGGGCGTGGTCCACCAGTTCGCGACGATCCTGGACCGTCCGGAGGCCAGGAGCGGCCTGATGGCGGTGGTGTCGGAGTCCACCCGGGACGAGGCCCTGCGCGAACGCATCCGCTGCTCGATCGTGGAACGCCAGAAACGCCTGGTCCTGGAGGGCCGCGCCCGCGCCCAGGCCCGCGGCGAACTCCCGCCCCAGCCCGACCCGGCCGAGGCCGCCCGCACCGCCGACCTGATCTTCGACATGGTGGCGGGCGCGGTGGTGCACCGCACCCTGGTGAGCGCCGAGCCGGCGGACGCCGCATGGATTCGGGGGCTGTCCCGGGTACTGCTGCTGGGGCTGGCCACGGCGGCGGAACACCGAACCGGCTGACCGGCCGCCGTGCCGCGTGCCAGACTCGGCGCATGGGGAACCGGCGTCCCGGCCGTGGCTCACCAGCGCCACGGCTCTCCTTCCCAGAGATGCTCTCCTTCGCGCTGCTCGTCCTCTTCGCGCTGACGCTTCTCTGGTGCTCCAGTTACGCACTCAGCAGAACGCACGGCAGTGCCGTGTGGTTCCTCAACTGGGGCGCGGCAGCGGTAGCGGTGCTGGCCGCCCTCGCGGCCCCGAAGATGACGGACGCGCTGGCCAAGAGGAACAGGCCGGTCCGAAGAACGTCGGCGTCCTACGAGGCACAGGTGCGCTCGGCCCTGACGGAGATCGCCCAGGACGAGGCCGAGGACGCGCTGGGCCTCGCGACTTCGCTCCTCGCCCGCTCACGCCTTCCGGACGTCCCGCCGCTGGAGACCGCGGCGGCCACCGCCCAAGGTCTGACGGACATCTTCTCGGCCCTTGGCCCTCCTCCCCTCGGGATCAGGAGGAAGTACTCCGGCGGCGGTTCCGGGTCGGGTGACGGTGTGGGTGCGGGACCAAGGGGGAGCAGTGCCTGAGGGAACGGAGATGGGGAGGGCCGAAGAGCTTGCCCTGTCCTATGCCAAGGAGTGGGCCCAGCTTCCGCCTCAGCATCTCCGGGTGGCTCTCAAGACCCTCGAACCGGTGATGACGCGCCAGCACGAACTGGCGGTCATGCGCGAGCGGAACCGGCACCGTCTGGACCTGCTGGGCCTGGTCGCCGGTTTCCTTGTGTCACTCGGTTCCGTCGGCGGCGCCCTCGTGTTCGGTCTCCACAGTGACTACTGGATGGCCGCCATCATGCTGAGCCCCAGTGTGCTGGCGGTAACCAAACTCTTCGTTCTGCGCAAGAGCGACGCGAAGGACGTGCGCGCGGCGGGCTCCGCACTCGGGGCGGTCACACAGCCCGGGGGCCCGCAGCCGCTGCCCTGAGCTTCGAGGCACCCGGCGTCCCGGGCGCGACTCAGAACCCCGCCGGTTCCGTGTACACCCCCCACTCCTCCCGCAGCACCCCGCAGATCTCCCCGAGGGTCGCCTCCGCGCGGACCGCGGCCAGCATGGGGGCGATCATGTTCGCGCCGGTGCGGGCCGCGTCCAGCATGGTGTCCAGGGCCGCGCGCACGGCCGTGTCGTTCCGGCCGGACCGGCGTGCGCCCAGCGCCCGCACCTGCTCGCGCTCGACCTCGTGGCTGACCCGCAGTATCTCCAGGTCGCCGGTGACCGAGCCGGTGTGGGCGTTGACGCCGACGACCCGTTTGTCGCCCTTCTCCAGGGACCGCTGGTAGCGGAAGGCCGACTCGGCGATCTCGCCGGTGAACCAGCCGTCCTCGATGCCGCGCAGGATGCCGGAGGTCATCGGGCCGATCGGGTGCTGTCCGTCCGGGTGCGCCCGGAGCCCCCGCTCCCTGATCTGCTCGAAGATCTTCTCCGCGTCCGCCTCGATCCGGTCCGTCAGCTGTTCGACGTACCAGGAGCCGCCGAGCGGGTCGGCCACGTTGCCGACACCGGTCTCCTCCATCAGGACCTGCTGGGTGCGCAGCGCGATCTCGGCGGCCTGCTCGGAGGGCAGGGCGAGGGTTTCGTCGAGGGCGTTGGTGTGGAGGGAGTTGGTGCCGCCGAGTACGGCCGACAGGGCCTCCACCGCCGTCCGGACCACGTTGTTGTACGGCTGCTGGGCGGTGAGGGAGACGCCGGCGGTCTGGGTGTGGAAGCGCAGCCACTGGGCCTTCTCGGACTTCGCCCCGTAGACGTCGCGCAGCCAGCGGGCCCAGATCCGGCGGGCCGCGCGGAACTTGGCGATCTCCTCGAAGAAGTCCAGGTGCGCGTCGAAGAAGAAGGACAGGCCGGGGGCGAAGGTGTCGACGTCCAGGCCGCGGGACAGGCCGAGTTCGACGTACCCGAAGCCGTCGGCCAGCGTGTACGCCAGTTCCTGCGCGGCCGTCGAACCCGCCTCGCGGATGTGGTAGCCGGAGACGGAGAGCGGCTTGTAGGCGGGGATGCCGGCCGCGCAGTACTCCATCAGGTCGCCGATCAGGCGCAGGTGCGGCTCGGGCTGGAAGAGCCACTCCTTCTGGGCGATGTACTCCTTGAAGATGTCCGTCTGGAGAGTGCCGTTCAGCGTGGCCGGGTCGGCGCCCTGGCGTTCGGCGGCGACCAGGTACATGCAGAAGACGGGGACCGCCGGGCCGCTGATCGTCATCGAGGTCGTCACGTCGCCGAGCGGGATGTCCCGGAACAGGACCTCCATGTCGGCGGCCGAGTCGATGGCCACCCCGCAGTGGCCGACCTCGCCGAGCGAGCGCGGGTCGTCGGAGTCGCGGCCCATCAGGGTCGGCATGTCGAAGGCGACCGAGAGCCCGCCGCCGCCGTTGCGCAGGATCATGCGGTAGCGCTCGTTGGTCTGCTCGGCGTTGCCGAACCCGGCGAACTGGCGGATCGTCCAGGTCCGGCCGCGGTAGCCGGTCGGATACAGGCCGCGGGTGAAGGGGTACTCGCCCGGCCAGCCGATCCGCTCGAAGCCTTCGTAGCTGTCCCCGGGGCGGGGTCCGTACACCGGCTCCACGGGGTCACCGGAGAGCGTCGAGAAGTCCGCGTCGCGCTTGCGCGCCGCGTCGTACCGGGCCTGCCAGCGTCGGCGGCCCGCCTGTATCGCGTCAGCGTCCATACCTCGAATTTACTAGGACGTCCTAGTAAATGTCGATGGCAGACCGCCGTACGGGTGTACGGCGGCAAGAAAGCCGGTGCTATGCCTTGGCGGCCACGGGGCGGCCGTCGGTGATCTTCGACTGGAGTTCCGGGGTGATCCGGCGCTCCACGAAGAACGCGGCCGTCGGGATGGTTCCGGCGAGCAGCACCCACAGCTGCTTCTTGACCGGCCACTTCGCCTTGGCGCCGAGGTCGAAGGCGAAGATCAGGTAGATGACGTAGAGCCAGCCGTGCGCGATGCTGACGACGCGGGTGAGGTCGTCGGCACCGTTGATGTCCAGCAGATACTTGGCGATCATGCTCAGGCACAGCAGGATCAGCAGCACGCCGGTGACGTACGCCATGACCCGGTAGCGGGTCAGCACGCTCTTTTTCATGGGTATGAGCGTAACGAGGTGTTCGGGGCGATCTTGCGGCGGGCCGGGCGCGTCCGGCGATCAGCGGGTGGCGCCCTTCGGCCAGAGGATCCGTACCGGGACACCGCTCCGCCGCGCGTACCCGACCACGTCCGCGGTACCGCCGAGGCCCCGGGCGGGCTCGCCGTCCCACACCGCGAGCAGTTCGTCGGACAGGCCCACGAGGATTTCCGAGCCCGCCATGTGCGCCTCGGACGTGGACTCGTCCATGCCGGTCTCATGGATGTCGGACGCCTGCCCCAGCAGCGTGTCGTAGGTGGCGCGGTGCTGCTGTGGAAGGGCATCCCGGTACCCGGCCGCCGGTACCACCACCTCCAGACGGCCACCGCGCCGCACCACGGCTTCGGCGAACCAGGCGTCGGGGCCGTCGGCGATGCAGGACACTCCGACCAGATCGGCCGCGTCGTAGGCGTTGACCGCCTCGTCGAGCATGTTCCGCACACGCCTCTCCGCGTCCGCACCGAGTCCACGGTGACCGGTGATACCCACCCGCATTCCTGTCCTCCTAGAGATAGATGCCGTGCAGGCGCTCGTCGAAGTCGCGCACCACCTTGGACGGCGCGGTGGTCGTGAAAGTACGGCGCACGGCGCGGGCCCGTTCCACGACGCGCCCGGACTTGTACGCCAGCCCGGCGTCGAGCGCCCGCCCGGCGAGGGCGAACGCCGATTCGACACGCCCGCCGGCGAGGTGACCGGCGGCGATGTCGAGTATCAGGAGCGCGCGCTGCTTCGCGTGGCCGGTGGTGAGCGCTTCCACATCGTCCGACAGCACCCAGTCGGCCAGACCGAGCCGCGCCCCACAGGACACGCGGCAGGCGGCCACCTTCGCCGGGTCGAACGTGAAGACCCAGGGCCAAGGCGGCGGATCCTCGGGCAACGTCTCCGCCGCCGCACGGCTCGCCGTCAGCGCCCCGTCGGCCGATCGGTGATCTCCCTCAGCGGCATGGGCCAGAGCTTCCACGGACAACAGCCACGCTTCCGCGACCGGTGGCCGACGCTCCCCGAGCACCCGTCGGGCCCGCCCGGTCAGGTTTAGAGCTTCGGTACCGTTTCCCGCATGCGCTTCGAACTGGGCCAGACTGCCGATCTGGTAGGCCGTCAGGAGAGGGTCCCCGGACGATCGAGCCGCTTTGACCGCGGAGCCGTACCAGGCGCGCGCGGACCCATGGTCACCCATGTCCCAGGCCAGCCACCCGGCAAGGCTCGCGGCCTCGCTGCCGACCGCCGCGAGTCGGGTGCGGTCACCGTCTGCCGTCGCCGCACCGGTGACGGTCTGGATCAACCGCATGTGCGACTTCACGGCCTCGGAAAGATCGCGGGACGGTGTGGAGCCGTCGAGTCTCCGGTATGCCGATGTCGACAGCCGCAGCGCGGCGGCCTGCCCACCTCCCGGGCCTGCCTTGTCGGGCAGTCCGCCGAGTACTGGCGTCGCCGCTGTCGCCGCGACGCCGCCGAGGAATTGTCGTCGGTCCACGTCATCATCACCGTTCACACGCCCCTGTGGGCGGCTGTCCGCGAGTCCCACCAGCGCGGGTGGAATGCCTAGGTGCGCGGCCGCCGCTGCCAGGACGTCCGTGCCGTATGTGCGTGGGCCACGTTTCTCCAGCCGGGAGACGGCTGACTGGGAAAGACCGATCGCGCCGCCGAGTTGCGCTTGCGTCATGCGCCGGTCCTGCCGGACAAGCTCGATGACCTTGCCGTAATCCCCGTTCCGGGATGCCTCTCGAACGGCTGCCGCCTGCCACCTCATGGCCCACCCCCACGTTACGAGTCCCCGCGGCACCGTGCGCCTGCCCGTACCCGCTCGGCTCATATCCGTATGCGGGTGCCGCATCTGTGATGGTCCCACAGCGCTGAGTGACCGTTGACTGATCACCAGAACAGCGACGAGTCCCGTACTGCGGACCGTTTCCCAGCCGCCCGAGAGTGAGGCCGCGATGACCGGCAGGACGGCAAGAGAGTCAGTGTCCGTAACCCCCCAACTGCATGCCCGCGGGGCCGGGCACCCGGGCTATGACATGTGTCTCGTCCGCCTGCCGCACAGCGCAGCCGTGGCACGTCAGGCGACGCGGACCACGATGCGGTGCTGGGGCTTGCCCGAGGACTCGACGGCGGACGCCGAACTGGTCGCTTGCGAGCTGGTCACCAACGCGGTTCTGCATTCGGGACGCCTCGACACGCAGGAACCCGGACACTGCCGTCTGACATTGGCACGCCCGGCCCCGGACACGGTCCGGATCGAGGTCTTCGACGGTTCCATGGCCCGTCCGGCGAAACGTGAGCCGCGGGAGGACGAAACGGGTGGCCGCGGCCTGATCCTGGTGGCGGCCGTCGCCGCCGACTGGGGCGTGATCCGCCACCGGGACGGCAAGACCGTCTGGGCTCTACTGAAGGTTTGACCGGGACCGGGACACCACGTTTCGGACACCAGCGAAGTCGAACCGGTCGCGGAACCTCACGCCGACGGACGAGCTCTCCTGACGGCGAATCGTCAGGCCGGCCTCGCCAAAGCCACCCGTGTCCGGGACCACGCTCGGGCATCCGGGCCGGTCACTCCTCCTCGAAGTCCCCCGCCGCCACCCGCAGCGGGCGGAGCATCGCGAAGATCTCGCCGCATTCCTCGGCGTCGTAGGCGCCCAGGCCGAAGTCCATCGCCATCAGGTCGCGGGTGGCGGCCTCGACCACCTCGCGGCCCCTGTCGGTGATCGAGGCGAGGGTGCCGCGGCCGTCGTTGGGGTTCGGGCGCTTGGCGACGAACCCCGAGGTGACCAGGCGGTCGACGGTGTTCGTCACGGACGTGGGGTGCACCATGAGCCGCTCGCCGATCTTGGACATCGGCAGTTCGCCCGACTTGGAGAAGGTGAGCAGCACCAGCGCCTCGTAGCGCGCGAAGGTCAACTCGTACGGCTTGACCACCGCGTCGACCTCGGCCAGCAGGATCTGGTGCGCCCGCATGATCGAGGTGATCGCGGCCATGGAGGGCACGCTGCCCCAGCGGCGCTTCCAGCTGTCGTCGGCGCGGGCGATGGGGTCGAAGGAGAGACTGAGGGGCTTCGGCACGGCATCAGACCTTACCGGCCGGTCACATGCTGGTCAGCTCCGTCCCGCTTTTCGGACCGCGGGACCCTTCGGCCGACCCGGTTGCGGGCATGGCGATGCGCCGCGCGACACGCCCGATATGTCACGATAAGCGCCGGATCGTTACGCATCGTTACCTCTGCTTCAGGGAGCAGCATGTTCCGGCTGATCCACACCCTCGCCGTCCTCACCGCCCTCGGAGTCACCGTGGGCTGCTCTTCCGCCGCCGACGTCGACGAGGCGTCGGTGGCCGGTGTCCCCTCCACGAAGGCCGGCTCCGAGTTCTGGGTCGATCCGGAGAGCCCGGCCGCCCGGCAGGGCCGGCTGTGGCAGCGGCAGGGCCGGAGCCAGGACGCCGAACTGCTCCAGCGGATCGCCGGGCAGCCGGCCGCGCTGTGGCCGGCCGGCGAGATCGATCCCACGCCGCTGGTGCGGCGGGCCACCCGGGCGGCGACGGAGGCCGGCCGGACGGTCCTGCTGACCGCCTACAACATTCCACACCGGGACTGCGGCCAGCACTCCGCCGGGGGCGCGGAGGACGCCGAGACCTACCGGCGGTGGATCGGGCGGTTCGCCGACGCGATCGGGGACACCGAGGCGCTGGTGGTGCTGGAGCCGGACGCCGTCGCGCACATCGTGGACGGCTGCACCCCGCGCGAACTGCACGCCGAGCGCGAGGGGCTGCTGAGCGAGGCGATCGGCCGGCTGAAGGCGCAGCCGAACGCCAAGGTGTACCTGGACGCGGGCAATCCGGCGTGGATCAAGGACCCCTGGGCGCTGGTCGAGCCGCTGAAGCGGGCCGGGATCGCGGCGGCGGACGGCTTCGCGCTCAACGTGTCCAACTTCCAGACCAACGAGGACACCACGGAGTACGGCAAGAAGCTGTCCCAGGGGCTGGGCGGCAAGCACTTCGTGATCGACACCAGCCGCAACGGGAACGGGCCGCTGCCGGGGGTCTGGTGCAACCCGCCGGGCCGGGCGCTGGGCACCCGGCCGACGACCCGGACCGGTGACCCGGTGGTCGACGCCTACCTGTGGATCAAGCGGCCCGGGGAGTCGGACGGCACCTGCGAGGGCGGGCCGGACGCGGGGCGGTGGTGGCCGGAGTACGCGCTCGGGCTGGCCCGCAACTCCGAGTGAGGCTGAGGGTTGGGGTCAGGGTTGGGGTCAGGGTTGGGGTCAGGGTTTCACCTGGATCCACTTCGCCTTTGACGGGGTGCCGTCGGCGTCCGTGACGAACAGCATGTACCAGCCGGGCGGGACCAGGGTGCGGTCCTTCGGGATGTCGAAGGTGACCGCCTTCCCCTTCTTGGTCACGTCGAGTTCGATGGAGCGCTGTTCGACGTCCGTGGTGTGGGTGACGGCGCTGGGGCGCATCAGCCGGGCCTTGGCCACCCGGTCGGGGTGGTCGGTGCGGTAGGTGACGCGGTGGTTGGCGTCGAGGGTCTTCGGGCCGTCCTTCAAGGCCGGGCGGGCGGCCGTGTTGCGGTGCAGGGCCGGTGGTGTGAAGACCTCCATGCGCTGCTCGAAGTGGCCCAGCTTGGTGTTCTGCTGGTCGTCGAAGAGCGGGTCGGAGCCGAACGTGGCGACCCGGCCGTCGGGCAGCAGCAGCGCCTCGGAGTGGTAGTTGCGGCCGACGGCGGGGGCTGCGGCCTCCGTGAAGGCGTTGCTCTTCGGGTCGTAGACCTGGGCCTTGAGGATGTTGCTGGCGCTGCGGCCGCGGTAGTCGCTGGAGCCGTTGGAGGTGAAGACGGTGTCGTCCGGCATGATCACGCTGTTCAGGTAGCGGGTGCCCTGCGGGAGGTCGGGGCCGGGCTTGAAGACCGGGTTGTCCTTCTTGAGGTCGACCACGGCCGTGCGCTCGGTCGACTTCTTCGACTCGCCCACCCCGCCGCCGCCCAGCACCATCACCTTCTGGTCCTGCGCGGGGGGCAGCAGGAGGGACGCGGAGGTTTCGAGCTGGTCGGGGTCGGTGAGGCCGGGGACCGGCTTGAAGGTGTTGGTCTTCAGGTCCCACAGGCCCGGGACGCGGCCCTTCTCGGCGGGGCCGTAGCCGGCGTTGGAACCGGAGTAGAACAGCTTGCCGCCCTTGGTGAGGAACAGGGCCGGGTAGGTGGGGAAGTAGCGCTTGGGGCCCGGTGACCATTCCTTGGTGTCCGGGTCGTAGATCTCGTTGTCGCCCGGGTCGATCACGCCCACGTCGTCCAGACCGGAGGCGGCGAGGATGCGGCCGTCGTCCAGGCCGACCAGGGTCGGGTACCAGCGGGCCTTGTCCATCGGGTCGACCGGGACGTACTTCTCGGCGACCGGGTCGAACTCGTAGGCGGCGCGGATGCCCTGGAAGTCCTGTTTCTCCAGGGTGATCTTCTCGCTGAGGCCGTACGTGTTGTCCGCCGCCTCGCCCTTCAGGCCGACGATCTCGTACTGGGCCTGGGTGTCGGTGGCCGAGAGGGGGCCTTTCTCGACGGCCTCGACGAAGACGCGGCGCTCGCTGGCGGTGATCTTGGTTTTGTACGGCTGGACGACGCCGCGCTCGTCGCGGGTGATCTCGAAGGAGCGCTTGGCCTTGGGCAGGGTGACGTCGAACCGGGAGACGTACTCGACGCCGGCCGGCGAGCGGAAGCGGGTGCCCTTGGGGAGGTGCACGGGCTTGTCCGGGTTCTCGTTCTTCACCCGCATGCCGCCGCCGGCCCGGTCGACCTCGCCGTCCAGGAGTTCGTAGCGGGCGGTGCCGCCGGCCACCAGCATGCGGCCGTCGGGGAGCGCGGCGTGGCCGGAGCAGAAGAAGTCCTCGGGGGTGTCGACCTTCTTGAAGGTGTTCTGCTCCGGGTCCCACAGGACGGTGTCGAAGGAGCCCTTGTCGAACTTCTTCTGCTCGTTGCCGGAGCCCGCGACGATCAGCACCTTGCCGGTGTGCAGGAGGGCGGCGTGGATGGCGTTGGTGCGGTACTCCTGCGGGATGTCGACCTGGTTCCAGGAGCCGTACTTCGCCTTGTAGGAGGGGCGGGAGATCTTGTACGCGTGGTACTTCTCGCCGGCGAAGTCGAGGGCGGCGGGGGCGTTGAGCGCGGCCAGGATCGCCAGGCCGCCGACGCCGAGGACGGTCTTCTTGGTCTTCTGCGAGGGGGTGTAGGCCATGGCCTAGTTGCCTCCTGTCATCGTGCCGGAGACGGTTGAGGTGATGCCGGTGATGTTGGTGATGCCGGTGGTGGCGAAGGCGGGGGCAGCCGGGGCGGTGACCTCGGGCGGGGCGGCCGGCATCGGCGGGGGCGTGGGGGTGGGGGGAGCGGGGGTGGCGGGAGCGGGGGCTGGGGTTGTCCTGCGGGTGCGCCAGGTGGTGGTGGCCCAGACCGTGAACGGGGCCAGGGAGATCGCCGCGGCCAGGAACGCCCAGGTGCGCATCGCCACGTGGGTGTGGTCCAGGACGGCGGACGCGATCAGGGCGGTGACGAGGACGAACGCCCAGGTGAGGTGGATGCGGAAGGTCAGCGGGCGGTCGGGGCTGGCGCCGGCGCCCTTGGGGGTGACGATGAAACGGCTGGGGCGGCGCAGGAGCGCTTCGCTGAAGGACTTCAGGTAGATCGGCGCGGAGATGGCCGACATGGCCATGCCGGCCAGGCCGCCGGAGCCCTGCGGTTCGTGCGGGGAGACGTTGTGGCGGCGGTTCCACAGGTAGAGGCCGACCTGGAGGGCGGCGGCGTCGCTGTAGAGCATCAGCCAGACGGAGGCGGCCACCTCGGTGCCGGAGGCTCCGAAGCAGAGGAAGAGCAGGCAGGAGAGGATGCCGAGGAACCAGTTGACGGCCGTCATCGGGTAGTAGACGAGCATCAGGGTGTAGGACAGCAGGCGGCCCGGCGGCATGCGGAAGACTGCCTTCGCGTACTGCTTGATGAGGGTCTCGTAGGTGCCTCGGGACCAGCGCATCTGCTGGGTGAAGAAGTCGGTCCAGGAGGCCGGGCCCTCACCGACGGCGAGCACGTCGGGGGTGTAGACGGACTGCCAGTGGTGGCCGGTGCGGGGGTTCCTGCGGCGGTGGATCTCGAAGCCGGTGGCCATGTCCTCGGTGATGCTGTCGTAGAGGCCGCCGACCTGTTTGACGGCCGTGACGCGTACGACGTTGTTGGTGCCGACGAACATGGGGGCGCGGTAGCGGTTGCCGGCCCGCTGGATCAGGGCGTGGAAGAGGAACTGCTGGGACTCGGCGGCCTTGGTGACGGGGTTGTGGTAGTTGCCGTACACCTGGGGGCCGACGACGAAGGCGACGTCCGGGTCGCGGAAGTAACCGAGCATCCGCTCCAGGAAGTTGGGGAGCGGGACGTGGTCGGGGTCGACGGAGGCGAAGAAGTCGTAGGAATCGCCGTGCATGGCGATCCAGGCGTTGTAGTTGCCGTGCTTGGTGCGGGCCTTGTGGACGCCGGTCTTCTGGTTCCAGTCTGGGATGCCGTGGCGGGTGAAGTGGTGGACGCCCAGTTCTGTGCAGAGGGCCTTGGCGGCGGGGTCGTCGCCCTCGTCGAGGAGCCAGACGTCGAGCGTGCCGGGGTGGGTGAGGCGGGTGGCGCCTTGCAGGGTGGCGCGGACCATGTCGAGGGGTTCCTTGCCCGGGACGTACGTGGTGAGGAAGGCGACGCGGGTGCCGGGTTCGGGGGTGACGGGGACGGGGTCGCGGGCGACCATCGTGGCGTGGGCGACGGAGGCGACGTTGACGACCATGAACAGTTCGATCAGGCCGATCGATATGAGCATGATGACGTCGAGGGTGGTCAGCCAGGCGTCGGCGCCTTCTCTTTCCACCCAGTGGGTGGGCCAGACGAGGTAGACCAGCAGGGCGCCGGTGAGCAGCGGCGCGAGGGTCATCAGGAGGACGGCTTTTATTCGCTGGGGCTCGCGGGAGAGCAGTGAGGTGTACTGCACCCGGTAGGCGGTGCCGGACGGCTCCGTGAGCGGTCCGGCCAGTCGGCTGTGGGTGTCGTAGTCGTAGCCCTCCGGCCGCACAGCGCCCTCCAGTGAGTGGGGAGTGATCTAGCGATCTACCCATACAAAAGTGGAGATTTGGGGGCGTGTCGAACTGGGGGCGTCCAGGTGGGTGGGGGTACGGGTGCGCCTGCGGCGGCCTGCGCGGGTGGGGTGGGGGTGCGCGTAGCGCCCACTGGTGGGTAGTGGGTCGGGGCCGGGGTGGGGGGTGTCCGTCCTCGGAACGGCGCGGAATCG
>NZ_JBQOUX010000074.1:0-39581 GCF_052216785.1 Streptomyces sp. JW3
CGTGCGGCAGCCCGATCGCCGGCTGCCGCGGGCCGGTAGGGCCAGTGCCCGCCGTGATCGAGCGCAACCTCCGCAAGACCGGCGTGAGCGACGTGCAGCGGGAACCGGCCGAGCAGGTGACCGCCGAGCGGCCGGCCGCGCATCTCTTGGGCAGCGGCCGGCAGGGTCGGCACGCGACGCGGCAGGGCCCCGACGAACCGCTTCACCAGGGGCGGAACGGTTACCGGTGAGGGCTGCCCCCACACGACTTTCCGCCGCCCGGCGCGGTGAGGTACTACGTCCGCATCGGGAGTGACGGCGGCACCGATCAGAGCACTCACGGCCTGCCGCGCCGGCGGGTGCGGGAAATGACGCGTCGGCCGGCCGCCGCGAACCTGGTGGTGCTCGGCGTCCAGAGCACGCGCCCGCCACGGCCGGAGCGCCCGCCGAGTCGACTGTGCGGGACGCCGCCGATCAAGTACCAGGCCGCCGACGTGGATTGGCTGATAAGCGATCGCGCGCACGCCGACATTGTTGGAGCCGAAGCGGTATATGTGGAGAAAATCGCGTGGCAGAAAAGCATCGCCACCGGCACCGATTTCGAACCGGCGGTCACCGATCCACACCAGGCCGCCGCCACTCGGCAGCACGAGCAGTTCGTCCTCGTCGGGGTGCACATGCACGGGTGAAACAGCGGCAGTCGGGACGGTCGACCGAAACAGGCTCGGACGGCCACCGGTGTGCCGCCGTTCCAGCAGCACCCGCATGATTCCGCCACCGAGCCGTTTCAGTCGCTCACGCTCGCCCACCTGGGCCGCATAGGGAGAACTCACTGCGATCCTTCCGCGATCCGTCCGTGGTCACAGTGGAGGCTAGGCGCAGTGCCCTCGTCCGCGGTATCCCAGAATTCTGGGATGCTCCCAGTAGGCTGCACCGGTGGAAAAGCTGCGGCGCGACATCGAGCGGATGTGCCGACTTGATCTGGACTCCCGGACGCTGCGCTCTCAGGTGGCCTCCCGGTTGGGCGAGGGCGTCGCCCACGACGCGTTCTGCTTCGGCACCATCGACCCGTGGACGCTGCTGGTCACCGACGACGTCTCCGACGGCATCCCACCCGGCAATACCTGGCTTGCTTCGTACAACGAGTACCTCGTCGCGGACGTGGACAAGTTCGCGGACCTGGCACGGTCCGGCCGTACCGTCGGAATCCTCAGCCACAGCACCGGCGGAGACCCGAGCCGGAGTCCCCGATTCCGCACGGTCCTGCCGGCCATCGACGCCCGGCACGAACTGCGTGCCGTGTTCATCGCGGACGGGGAATGCTGGGGCGCGATCTCCTTGTTCCGGCGCGGCGATCGAGCGGACTTCACACCTCGGGAGGCGGCCCTGCTGCACGCGCTGTCACGGCCAGTGGCTGTGGCACTGCGCCGAGCCTGCGTCATCGCCGCGCCGCCCGCCGGGTCGGGATCGGCCGCGCTCGGGCCCGGTGTTCTGGTGCTCGACAGTGCGGGACACGCGCTGGTCACCAACGAGTCGGCGCGGCACTGGCTGGAGGAGATCGGCGCACTCGCCCCCTACGAGGTGGCAGCGGCGGCCCGCGCCGAACGGGGTGCGGAGGCGTATCTGCGAGTACGGTCGCGCACCGGGCGGTGGCTGTCGCTGTGGGGTTCACCACTGAGTGAGGATCCGCACAGCGGCGCCTCGGTCGTCATCCAGCCCACCCCCGCCTCCGACCTCACCAGGACTTTGGCCCTCGCGTATGAACTGACCCCGCGAGAACGGGAGATCCTGGAGCAGGTGATATCCGGCCGGTCATCGGCGGGAATCGCCACCTCACTGACCGTCTCTCACTACACCGTCCAAGATCATGTGAAGTCCCTTTTCGACAAGTTCGGCGTCCGCAGCCGTGGCCAGTTGGTGGCGCGCGCCCTGGGGCTGTCGTGACCGACCAGGACATGGCCGATCGCCGCGAACGACGGCTCGTCAACGGCGTTCGGTGTCCTGCCACCTGCCACCTGCCACCTGCCACCTGCCACCTGCCACCTGCCACCTGCCGGCGGCCTACTGGACTGTCCACCGCGAGGCAGCGTGCCTGGACAGCACCATCGCCGCAGGTGACCCGGCGGCATCCTGGACGGTGACCGGTGTGTCGGAGGCCGGCCCCGGCAGGCAGGCCCCGGGGGGACATCGACGGTGGTCACTCGCGCGGCGATGAACCGCTGTTGGCCGCCGTCCGGGGGTCCGTTGGTGTTGGTGTGTCTGTGCCTTCCACTCGGCCGGCCGGAGTGTCGTCCGGCATGGCCGATGTGGGGCTGCCCGGAAAGTCGCTTGGTCCGTCCCGGCAGTCACTCGGGTCGGTGACCCTGCTTCCGGTGTCGCCCGGGTGCCCGGATCGGGGCGGGCCGGCCGTCGTCGCCGCCGGTGGTGGCGACCGGTTCCGGCAGGTTGGTGTCGGCGTAGTGGCTGGTGCCGGCCGGCTGCCCCGGGCCTGTGGTGCGCGGACGGTTGCTGGCGGGCGGAGCTGTGGAGGAGTTGGGGACGGGGCGGCGGTGGTCGTCGTCCCGGCCGTTCCAGGGGAGGCGGGGTGCCCGTGTGGTCGGGATTGCCTGGCTGCGTGTTCCATGTGGTGTTGGGGGTGTCGGTGACATCGAGGTGTCCGCCGTCGCTAGTCCCGTCCGATGATCTGTTGCTGCTCGTCGGTGCCGACGAGGTCATTGACCACACCACCACCGGTGTGACCGCGGTGGTGAACGAACCGATCGACATCGCGCTCAACCTCACACCGGTTGACCCGGCTGGACGCGCCCTACTCGTCCCACTGGCGCGCCAGGGAGGCGTCGTGGTGAACACGACGGTACGGATGCCTGCACCCGCCGACGAGGAGCGCGGCGTGCGCGGCATCGACCTGTTCGTCGGCAGCGACGCTCCGATCGCACCGCTCTGGCAACGGCTGCGCAAGACGGACGCGACGGCGCCGGGCGAGGCCGGCCGACCGGACGCCGACCGGGCCGGAAGAACAAGGTCGAGCCGTGCTTCGCCCCGACCTGGGCTTCCTGGGCCAACCCGACCGAGGCGCACGTCGGGCCGCTGCGGCAGTTCACTCTGGCGAACACGAACCATCGCAGCCACTCGGCGCAGACTCCGGCCCTGCGCCGTTACCCGCGCTGGCGCAACGCCAACACTCGCCACCCTGAAAGGCATCCGCACCCGTGAGGGAGACAAGCTCCTCGACGGTCAGCCATGCCCGGTTCGGATACAGGACCTGGATCCTGAACCGCGCGAACCCCATCGGCCAGTCGTACATCAGCTCGTTGAGTGACGTGGCGACTTCACAACAGGGAACCATCACCATGAGCGTCGAGAAGCCATCGGCGGCGCGCTCCGAGACGGTCTCCGCCCACCATCCAGGTGCGAACTCCCCACCACTTGGCTTCCAGACCACGGCGGGCATCGTCGTCGGGAGCATTTCGGATACAACGTCGCCGCAGCACGATCCGCCACCTCTCTACTGGGCTGCCAGTAAGGATCAGTCGGAATCACCGTCAGGTAGTTGTCACTCATGGCCGCCTACCCGCGCCCGCCGCGGTTCTCTCCTCGTCCACCAACCCAGCGAACCTATCCGGTCACAGCACTGGGACACGAAGAGCGGGCCATCGGCCGGGGACAGGTCGGGGCGCGCCCGGTGCCGGCGCGCCGGCGGGGATGGCGGGGCACGGGTGTGAGCGTGCGGCGTGTGGCCAGTCGTCGGCGGCGGAGGCTTCCACGATGGCGAAGCCGGGACGCTGTGGTTCTCATGGCGAGCGGCCCGTCAGAAGTGCCGTGGCCAGGGCGACCGATCCGATGTCGATGGAGACAAGGACCAGGAACCGCGCTTTGCGTAGTTCCCGGCGGTACACGCCGTAGTAGAGCTGGGCCAGTTGCAGGACCGTGACGGGGGCGGCGAGGAGGATCAGGTCGGGGTGCCGCAGTGCCGTGGACAGCAGGACGAGCAGCAGCGCGTTCGTGATGACCAGCAGGTGGAGCATGGCGGCGAACCAGGCGGGCGGCAGGATCACGGCGAGGGTTCTGCGTGCGACGGCACGGTCCCCGTCCCTGTCGGAGGCGTTGCCGTAGGCGACCACGAGGAGCAGCCACAGTCCGACCAGGGCGCTGACCAGGAGCGTGGCAGGGCTGAGCGTGGCGGTGACGAACCAGTAGGGTACGAAAACGGTGTAGCCGCCGGTGAAGAGGACCGTCGATTCCAGTCCGAGCGGGCGGTAGCTGAGCTTGACGCCGCAGGAGTACTGGACGGCGAGGGCCGGGGTGAGGACGGCCACCGCCAGCGCCGGAAGGGGGACGTGCCAGCCGAGCGAGGCGGCGGCGAGCAGGATGGCGGCCAGGCCGGCGCACCATGCGATGACGGCGAACCGCGTCGCCTCCGGCAACGTCAGCGCGCCGGTGAGCAGGGGCTTTCGTACGCGCGTGATCGCCGGCCGGCCCGCGTAGTTGCGGGCGTCGCTGCCGTCGAGGAATCCGCAGACGTCATCTGCCGCCGAGGTGCTCCATTGGAACGCCAGGATGCCGACGAGCAGGAGGGTCAGGGGGACGGCTTTGGTGGTGACGGCGATGCCGTCGGTGTGCAGGAGGGCCAGGCCGAGCGCCCACCCGTACACGTAGTGGTAGATGCGTGCTTTGGCGAGTCTGAGGTAGCTGACGGCCTTGGGAACTGGTGTGACCGCTCCGGTGAGTGGGTGCTCGGCGCTCATGTGGCCGCCCGGTCGCCGGGGTCGGTAGTGATCTCCAGCAGCTGAAAGGTCACCGGGACGTCGGATGTGTGGCGGGCGCTGTCCTGTCGGGCGGTGATCCGCGCTCCGCACCTTGTGGCCAGCGAGGTCAGCCGGGGCAGGTCCCCGAGGCTGTTGAAGCCGAGGAACAGCCGGCCCGCTGGGGTCAGACGCGTCAGGCCGTCACGCAGGTAGCGGTGGTGTGCTGTGTAGCCGCGGTCGAAGATCGCGTGCTGGAGCCCGCGGCTGTAGACGAATTCGTCGGGGGCGGGGACGACGTTGGAGTTCCAGAACACCAGGTCGAAGCGGTCGTCGGGTGCCAGAGCGTCGAAGAGGTCGCTGTGCACAGCCCGGACTCGGTCACCGACTCCGTGGCGCGCGGCATTGGCCTCGGTGTTGCGTACCGCGGCCGCGGTGATGTCCACCGCTGTCACGTGTGCGCAGTCGGCGAGGGCCGCCATGACCGCCGTCACCCCCGCGCCACAGCCCACTTCGAGGAATCTCCCTCCCACCGGAAAGGGCAGCCAGGCGGTGAACAGCTCGGTGGAGTCGGTGTGCACGGGAGCGAAAACCCCCGGCAGCAGATCCCACCGCAGGCCGAACATCGCGAACTCCCGGGGGGTGTCCGCACGGGCGTGCCGTTCTACCAGCCGCAGGCCGGTCTCGAACGGTGCGTGGGGATCGGCGAACGGCTCGGCGGAGGTGCCGGGTGCCGGGGCCGGGAGGTGCGGGCTGGGCATGAGACTCCCTGAAGGGTAGGCCGGGCCCGGGCACGGTGATCTCCCGGTACAGGGGCGCCGCCGGACACGCGGCCCCGCTCCACCCTGGGACTTGATCCGGCCCGTTCCGCAGGTGACGGTCACACTGCCGTACCAACGAGCCTGGATTTCGAGCGTCACGGTGAAGAGACGCGCGCTGGGGACGAAGGCCGGCCGCACCGCGGCCGGTGCCGACGGCCGGTATCGGCTCCGCGGTCTGCCGCCCGACGGCCTCGAAGCCGCCATCGGCGCCGACAGCGCTCTGCACGCAACCGTCGACCGCGTCATGGCCGATACCGGCCCAACCCACTTGTCCGCCATGGACCGCTGACCGGAAGCGGCGTCAGCCCTCGCGGGCCGTCCCCACGGCCGGGCGAAGACGCCATCGCCACGAAACCCGCTCCGGGCGCCTCCGCTTCGGTGAGCAGGCCCAACTGGCCCGTCGCACCCCGCTGCTTCCCGGGCGCGGAGCAGGCCGACATTGCCGGCATCGACGAGGACGCCTGGACACCGCTCCAATCCCCAAGCGGTCCGGGAGGAGAAGGGGAGAAGGGCCAGTGCTGGATCTCCGCCGCCGAGACAGCCGGGACCCTCTTCACCGTTTGCACTTCCGAGCCGAGGAAACAGCAGACTCGGCCCCCACACGGCCTGCACGACCCGGGAGCGATCAACCGGGAATCAAGCCGGTGGATCCGGGCTGAGTCAGCGCATCGGGCAAGGGGGGATCTCGCAGTACCTGTATCACCAGGGTCTCCCAGACGTCCCCAACGCCTGTCAACCTGGTTGAGTCGATCAGTTCGATTCGGCTGCCCCGAATGCACGTCCGTGTCGGTGCATTCTTCCACGACAGAAAAGACGGAGACCAATGGTAGACAATAAGTTCACCACTCGCACAGGGCTTTTCGATCTGAGCGGGAAGTACGCCCTTGTCACTGGCGGCACCAGGGGCATTGGGATGATGATGGCGCGCGGCCTTCTTCAGGCGGGCGCCCGTGTCGTCATCAGCTCACGCAAGGCAGACGCGTGCGCGGAGGCACAGCGTCTGCTGTCGGAATTCGGCGACGTTCAGGCAATCCCCGCAGACCTGTCCAGGCACGACGAGTGTCAGCGCCTCGCTGATCTCGTCGAGGCCGACTCGGAACGCCTCGACATTCTTGTCAACAACGCGGGAGCGATGTGGCGCGAGCCGCTGGCGACCTTTCCGGACGAGGCTTGGGACGCAGTGATCGACCTCAACCTCAAGTCGCCGTTCTGGCTGGTGCAGGCGCTGCTTCCCGCGCTTCGCAGGGCGGGCACCGCTGATGATCCCGCGCGGGTCATCAACATCGGCAGTATCGCCGCCATCCACGTCGCCCAGTCACCCAACTACTCGTACGCCAGCAGCAAAGCGGCACTCCATCAACTCACCAGAGTGCTTGCCAGAGAACTGGGCCCGCAGCACGTCACGGTGAACGCGGTGGCACCGGGAGTGTTCCCGTCGCAGATGATGGCGTCCACGCTCGATGCCATCGGCGACACGATCGCGGCGGCGGCCCCTCTGCGCCGGCTCGGCCGCGACGACGACATGGCGGGCATCGCCGTGTATCTCGCCAGCCGGGCCGGGTCCTACCTCACGGGCACCGTCATCCCGGTGGACGGCGGCATCGCGACGACCGCATCGGGTACCCCGTAGACTGCGGGGCGGGCTCACGGTGAGGGGATGGCCACGATGGATCTGCGCACCGAGATCCGGGAGTTCCTCAGCTCGCGTCGCGCCCGCATCGCACCCGAGCAGGCGGGCCTGGCCGCTTACGGCGGCAACCGTCGGGTCAAAGGTCTGCGCCGCGAGGAGGTAGCGCTCCTGGCGGGGGTATCGGTCGACTACTACGTGCGCATGGAGCGCGGCAGCCTCGCCGGTGCCTCCGATGGCGTGCTCGACGCGTTGGCCTCTGCCTTGCAGCTCGACGAGGCCGAGCGCGATCACCTGTTCCATCTCGCGCGCCAGTTCAGGGCGCCCAGCGGCCCACGCCGGCGCAGGTCTGCCGTGACGGTGCGCTCAACGCTGCAACAGGTGCTCGACGCGATCGCCGAGGCGCCGGCCTGGATCGGTAACGGCCGTTATGACGTGCTCGCCATGAACCAACTCGCTCGCGCGTTGTATTCACCGGTGCTGGCCGAACCGCGACGGCCCGCCAACACAGCGAGGTTCGTCTATCTGAACCCCGAGGCGGCCAGAGATTTCTTTGTCGACTACGACCGAGTCGCCGGTGACGCGGCCGCGAAGCTGCGCATGGAAGCCGGCCGCAACCCGCAAGACGAGGAGCTGATCACCCTGGTCGGCGAACTGTCAACGTGCAGTGAGCTGTTTCGGCAGAGGTGGGCATCTCAGGACGTGCGGCTGCACCGGTCCGGCCGCAAGCGGCTGCGTCATCCGATCGTGGGCCGGCTCGACTTGGATGTCGAGTCCCTGGAACTGCCCGCCGAACCCGGCCTGCACCTCAACGTCTACACCGCAGCCGCCGGCACACCGGCCGCTGACAGTCTGGCGCTCCTGGCGTCGTGGGCGGCCACTCAACAGACGCTGGCGACCGAGCTCGAAGCACACAACGGATAGCGCAACCCTTCGAGCCGTACGGGGGTCCGTTCTCCGTTCTCCAACAGGTCTCGCCGGAGCAGGAACGAGACGAGAGAGACCGCCGCTTCGTAGGAGGCGGCGGTCTTGTCGTACCTGGTCGTGACGCGCCACCGCGCGCCGGCCACCGCGGTCCGGCGCCTCGGCTGCTGTCTGGACGGGCTCAGGTGCGGGCGCGGGCGATGGTGCCGGCGGTGAGTGTGGCCAGCAATTCCTGCAGGGTGGTCACGAAGTCCAGCTTGAACGCGGTGAGTGAGGGGTCGGCTTCGTAGGCGGCGAGCATCGCCGGGGAGGGCCGTGCGTGGGTCCACACGGCGCCGATGGCCATGATGATGGCTGCGGTCAGCTGCGGTGCGCTGTTGCCCAGCTCGGGAAGGCGCTGGTGGGCCAGTGCCGCGATGTCGGCGACGTTGGCCACGGCCGCGCGTTTGTGGCGGGCGGCCGCCTGCGGGGAGACGTTGTGTTCCAGTACGCCCGCCTGGGCGCTCAGCAGGTCGCACAGGACGCGGCGTTCAGCGAGGGAGCCCGCGACGACGGCGGCGAACTGCTCCGCACGCCGGCTCACCGGGGCGTCCTGGTCGACGCCGGCGTGCACGAGGACGGGCAGGTCGGCCACCCACTGGCGCCAGGCGCGGTCGAGCAGCTCCAGCAGGATCGCCTCACGCGATTCGAAGTAGCGCAGCACATTGGACTTCGCCAGCCCGACGCGGCGGCTCATCTCGTTCAGGCTGATCTCGCCGATGGGCATCTCATCGAGCATGGCGGCGGCGGTGTCGAGGATGGCCTGGCGCCGTATCTCGCGCTGCTCCTCACTGCGCGCGCGCTGGAAGGTCGTCATGCCCCCAGGTTACAGACTGCCGGTCTTTTGACATCAGACCGGTGGTCTTCTATGTTGAGGTCGCAGCCGAACAGACCACCGGTCTGAAAAAAGGGGGGGGCGGGTCTTGGGCTGCGCAGCGGGGACCGACGTCCTTCACCGACGAAGTAGTCAACGAGGGCTGTCTCCTGCTGTCGGCCAGCTCTGGGCGGACGACATGATCCGGCGCGACGGCAGCCAGGGAGAACACCGCGCCACCGGCGCCTGCGGGAAGTCCATGGCGGCCCAGTGCCGCCAACGCCTTCAGCGGCATGCGCCCGGACATCATCCAGGCCGCCCGCCCGGCCGCCCTTCGCCGGGGACATCCTCGGCATGCTCTTCCCACCCGGTATCGATCACATCCCTGTGCCGAGCACCGCATGACCGAGCACCCAATCAACGCATCCAAGGAGCGTGACAACGGTGAACCACTGGACTCCCGACGACATCCCCGATCAGACCGACCGCACCGCACTGATCACCGGCGGGAACAGCGGGATCGGACTCGAGACCGCCCGCGCACTCGCCCGGCACGGGGCCCGCGTCATCCTGGCCGGCCGCAGCCGGACCAGGCTGGACCAGGCTGTCCAGGCGGTGCGCGCCGCGACCCCCGAGGCCCGGACGGACACCCTCGTGCTCGACCTCGCCGACCTCTCCTCCGTCCGCGACGCGGCCACCCGGATCGCCGAGACCGAGACGGTCGACCTGCTCTTCAACAACGCCGGTGTGATGAACCTGCCCCAGCGGCGGACCACCCGTGACGGCCTGGAGATGACGGTCGGCATCAATCACCTCGGCCACTTCGCCTTCAACGCCCAGATCTGGCCCGCCGTGCGCCGCTCGCCCGCGCCACGCGTGGTCACCGTCAGCGCCATCGCGGCGCGGTGGCCGATGGGCAGGCTGGACGACCTGATGAGCGAGAAGAGCTACCGCGCCATGGGCGCCTACGCCAAGTCCAAGCGCGCCAACATCGTCTACACCCTCGAACTCGCGCGCCGCACTGCAAACAGCTCCGTCGAGGCGCTCGTCGTCCACCCGGGGTCGGCGATGACCAGTCTGCAGCAGCACGGCACCGGCACCCTGAGCCGCATGGTGACCCCGATCGCCGCACGCCTGCTCATGGGCTCGGCCGAGGGTGCCGCCTGGCCCTCCCTGTACGCCGCGACCAGCCCGCACGTCCAGTCGGGCCGGTTCATCGGCCCCGCCGGACGCGACCAGACCTCCGGCACCCCCAAGCCCGCCAAGCTCCCCGCAGGCGCCGGCGACCCCGCGGAGGGCAGCCGGCTGTGGGCGGCGAGCGAACAGCTCACGGGTGTCGCCTTCGACCTCGAAGCCGGGGCCGCTCGCTAGTCTCCTGAGTCAGGAATTCTGTTCAGGTAGCTGGCGAGCCGTTGGGGTCGGAGGGTCTGGGGTCGGGGTTCCATGCGGCGATCCAGGTACGGATGTCCTTCTCCAGTGCCCGGTGCCGGCGGTGCAGCAGGCCGATCACCTTGCCGGTGGCCACCTCGAGTGCGACGAACAGCGTGGTGGTGCCCGACCGTACGTAGTCGTGGGTGAGGCGCTGCGGAACGCCGGGCATCATCGGCAGCACCGGTTGGGAGCGGTCCAGCGCCTGTCTGCGACATTTCGTAGACGCAGAACACCAGAGCGCGTTCGGGGCGGGTTCAGGCAGAGGCCGACGACGGCGAATTTGGAGGTGCTGTAGAGGCTGACGCAGGGTTCGCCTTCGAAGCCGGAGCGGGAGCCGATGTGAACGAGTTTGCCGGAGCGCTGCTTGCGCATGTGGGGCAGGACGGCGCGGGTGGTGTTGATGAGGCCGAAGACGTTGACGTCGAACGTCGGGGGTGACGGGCAGGATATTGCCGGCGGTCTTGAGGTCGTCGGGAATGCGGTCGGGGTTGCGGACGGCGACGACGACGTTGTTGCCGGCGTTGAGTGCGGCGCGGGCGATCTCCGCGTCGATTCCCCGGGACGTACCGATCACGAACCACGTAGCCGTGAGAATTCCTTCTCCGCATTTCTCTGCCGTGTCCGGCAGGGCGCTTTTCCTTACGAGAAGGAGTGTGCTCGCCAAGCGAAAACGTATGAAGGTACTCCAGTCGTAGATCGTGACCTGGCATAGCGTCACCTACTGTTTGTTCAGCGGACGCCCCAGTGGGGTCGGCTTCACGGCTGGGTGTGTTGCTCGGCGGCGTCGAACGCGGGCGCGAGCGGGGCCAGCGCCGCGCGGAGTTGGTCGGGCAGTGAGCCGGAGGGCACGACCAGTCCTCCGGCGGCGCGACTCTCGGCGGGCCCTGCGTTCTGGGCCGGCCGGAACCAGCCCTCCAGCGCGATGCGAACTGCCGCGGCCACGCTTGCCGCGAGGACGCGGGCTGTGTGCGCTTCGGCGTCGTCGAGGCGTTCGGCGATCACCGCTGTGAGAGGGGGCTCGATGCCGGCGGTGGTATCGAGGAACGCGTCGCGCAGCGCGGTCTGAGTGGTGATCAGCAGCAGCGCCTTGTGTTCGCGCTCGCCGGTGTTCGTGTACTGCTCGACCACTGCTTCGGTGACGGCGTCAGCCAGGCGCACTCCCGCGGGCCGGGCCGCGACCGCCGCCGCGATGCGCGCCTCCCGGTCCGCGGTGACGGCAGAGACGATCGCCTGCTCGCGACTGGCGAAGTAGTTGTTGTAGGTGCGCGGCGAGACCCCGGCCGCTTCGGCGATGTCCTCGACCCGCACCTGGTCCGGTCCGCGCTCCACAGCCAGGCGCAGGGCCGCCTCGCGTAGCGCCTCGCGCGTGGCCTGCTTCTTCCGCTCCCGCAGCCCTGGTCGTGGTGTCGTCACGACGCCAGCGTCCCACACGGGCCTGCGTGCCCGTAAAGTTGCACTCACGCAAACTTGCGTGCACGCATCTTTGTTGCGAATCTCGATCCGACCGAGACCGGCAGAGAGGGCGTCACCATGCGAGCAAGAGGAATGACCTACGACACCGGATTCGTCGTGCACGGCCAGCTGTCCCGCGAGCACTTCGACCCTGGGGTGGTCCGGCGCGAGCTCGCCATCATCCGCGATGACCTTCACTGCAACGCGGTCCAGATCATCGGCGGCGACCCGGACCGACTGGAGCTGGCCGCCGGTGCCGCCGCCGAGCTCGGCCTGGAGGTCTGGTTCTCGCCCTATCCGCTGGAGCTGGATCCGGAGCAGATCCTCATGCTCTTCCGTGACTGCGCCGAGCGAGCGGAACGGCTCCGGCAGCAGGGAGCCGCAGTCGTGTTCGTCGCAGGGGTCGAGCTGAGCGTGATGAACCGCGGATTCCTGTCCGGAGAGAGCCCCGAGGAGCGCGTCGAGCAGTTGATGAGCCAACCCGAGCGGCGGGCCGAAGCGATGCGCGAGCTCGGCGTGCGCGTGAACACATTCCTCCGTGATGCCGCGGCCATGGTCCGCCAGAGCTTCCAGGGCAAGCTCACCTACGCATCCATCCAGTTCGAGCAGGTCGACTGGACTCCCTTCGACATGGTGACGTTCGAGCTGATCCGCTCCGCCGAGGTCGCCGACCGGTTCCGGGACGCGGTGCGCACCCTGGCCCAGGGCCCGAAGCCGCTCGCCATCACCGGGTTCGGCACCGCGGCCTACCGCGGCGCGGGAGACCGCGGTGGGCGGGTGCTGGAAGTGGTCGAGCACGACCCAAAGACCAAGGCTCCGGTACGGCTGAACGGCGTATACGAGCGGGACGAGGCCGGCCAGGCCGCATATCTGAGCGAACTGCTGGAGATCTTCGAGACCGAGGGCGTGGACAGCGCGTTCGTGTTCTTGTTCGCCTTGCCTGGCTACCCGCACCGCCCGGACGGCGACCCCAGGGACGACTTGGACCGGGCCGGCCTGGGCATCGTCAAACTCCTCGAAGGGCGCCGGGGGCAGACCTACCCCGACATGGAATGGGAACCCAAGGCCGCCTTCACGGCAGTAGCGCAGCGGTATCGAAGGTGACCGGCCCCACGCACGGTGACCACGGCTCGGGATCTGCACTTCGCCGCAGTGCAGATCCCGAGCATACGGAAGCGGTATTCGCCGAACTCGCCGCAGACCTCGCGCCGGTCTACCGCCGTCGCGCCGCCGCGACCTGCGGGCCAACGGAGTGTTGTACCTACGCGGGTTACTGATGCCGGGCGGTGCGGGCAACTGCTGGTCGATCGCGGAGGCAGTCGGCCTGAACGCGCCCGCCGCCCCGTTGAGCCGAGCAGGGCGGAGACAGTGCCTGCGGGGACGGTCGGGTCGACTCCGGCGACCCACCTCATGGTCGCCGTACGATTGCGTAGCTCGACGACCTCGATCGCACTAGTTCTCGTCGTCATGCCCACCATGCTGAGAGGCTGCCTCTGTTACTGCTACGCGGCCTCACACACTCGGGACATCGGCCTCTGCCTCACATCCGCCAAGGTCGGCTGTCGTACGAGCGCGCCGAGTACCTGGTCGGACATACCGCCAAGGAGCACGACCACCGCGTGATCAATGCCGTAACCCGGAAAAGCGGAAGCTGTCGGCATTTTCCGCGGCGGAGCCATGCCCCGGGAAACAGTGTCGCGCACCGTCAGCGGTCGTCGTTGACGTCTCCGCCCGAGTACTGCCGCGATGGCCTCGAACTGCTGCCGGGTGGTCACCGGCTCTGGCCCGCTCTCCAACGATCCACCACTTCCCCCGTCGCACACCCGAGTGACATCGAAACTCAGACTCTGGTCCACTTGGTGTGGAGAGGGCACGCTCGGTAATCGGTTGGGGACATTACTCAGGCTGATTAGGCTCCAGGTCATGAGCGGACCGGTGTTGACGATCGAGCTTGCTGAGGCTCTTCCGTCTTCGACGCCGAACACGTCGATCAAGGCGACCAGCAGCACTTCCTCGGCTTCACCCCGACTCACGCGGTCGACGTCATCGCGTTCTGCGGCAGCACTGTCGATCACCTCGTCACGGCGCAGTGAGTACGTACGTTCTGGGCCGCTCGCAGCACGAAACGCGCAGGCTGGAGCTGCAGAGAAGGCTGTACGCGGACCACAGCGCACATCTGCTCATCACCCTCGCCGGACTGCGAACGAGCATGAGGGCGGTGGATGTCGGGCGCGGCACCGGTGAGCTGACCAGCATCGCGGCCCGGATTGTCGGCCCGTCCGGTCATGAAGTCGGAGTGGACCACGACCCGGACTTGCCGGCGGTAGCGGAACGCACCATGGCGCACGCCGGCCTGTCGCACCTGACTTCCCGGCAGGAAGCGCTGCCGGACATCACCTCGGACCGTCCGGCCGGCGCGCCCGTGGGGGCCGGCTCATCCGCATGCACCTCGACAGCCCGTCCGCGCCGTCCGCCACATGGCCCGCCACGTCCGTCCTGGCGGTGTGGTGACCTGCCAGGACCTCAACCTCACGCACGGCAGGTCGGGGTCCCGGCCCTTCCCCTCGTCGAATCCATCGCGGAACGACATCAGCGCAGACCCGCACAGCCCGTCCCGAGACACAGCCCGTCCCGACACGCATCTGCCGCGCGTACGGGCGGCGTTCCCGCAGTCTCCCGGCTGGAATCGGCCTCCCGGGCGGCCCAGGGCGGCGGCTACCCGCAAGAGGACCGCGAGCGAGCCGGGCGACTGATCCGGACGCCGACCCCTTCCCGCGCGGGCTGAACTCCGCTGCGGTCCTGCGGCCGGGACGCGCCCCACGGTGTCCCCCCACCCCGGCCACGCGCCCCGTACCAGCCGAGTCCGACCTCCCTCCGGCACCGCCGCCGTCAGGAGTCCGTGATCCCCCGCTCCCGTGTCTCCGGCAGAAGCAGGAGGCACACCAGGGACACACCGGCCATGGTGCTCACGTACCAGCCGACCGATGCCGAGCCGAACGCGGACTGGAGACGTGTGGCCACCAGGGGCGCGACCGCGCCTCCTGCCACCCCGCCCAGGCTGTAGGCGAGACCGGCGCCGGAATAGCGCACCCGGACCGGGAACAACTCGGGCAGGAACGCCCCCATGGGCCCGTAGATCACACCCATCAGGAACAGCGCGCCGCCGAGCCCGAGGATGATCAGGGGCAGCCGGCCGGTGTCCAGCAGAGGGAAGATCAGCGGTCCCCACACGGCCGCCGCGACCGTGCCCCACAGGGCCAAGGGCTTGCGCCCGAACCGGTCCGACCCGGTCGCGGCGATCCAGGTGCCGGCGGCGAGGAAGACGACGGCGGCCATGGAGGCCAGCAGCATGGGGGTGCGGCCGATCCCGAGGGTCTTGGTCCCGTAGGACAGGCAGTACGTCGTCGCCGTGTAGAACAGGCCGTACGTGACGATCATCGCGCCGCAGCCGAGGAGCAGTTCCCGGGGGTGGCGCCGGACGATTCCGGCGATCGGGACCTCCTCGGTCCGTTGGTCCGCCGCCTCGCGGAACGAAGGGGTCTCGGCGATCCGGAGCCGGACGAGCAGTCCCACCCCCACCAGCACCAGGGACAGCAGGAACGGCACCCGCCACGCCCAGGCCCGGAAGGTCTCGTCGCTCACCCAGCTGGACAGCAGCAGAAAGACGCCGGTGGCGGCGAAGAACCCGACGGACGGGCCGAGTTGGGGGAAGCCCGCGTACCGTCCCCGGCGGCCGGACGGCGCGTGCTCCACCGCCAGCAGCGCCGCCCCGCCCCACTCGCCGCCGAGCCCGAGGCCCTGGAGGAAGCGGAGCAGTACCAGCAGCGCCGGCGCCCAGGCACCCCAGGTGTCGTAGGTGGGGAGCAGCCCGACCGCCGCCGTGGACAGGCCCATGAGGAGGAGGGAGACGACCAGCACCGATTTGCGGCCCAGCCGGTCGCCGAAGTGCCCGAACAGGACGGAGCCCAGCGGACGGGCCACGAAGGCGACGGCGTAGGTGGAGAAGGAGGCGAGCAGCGCGTTGACGGGGGAGAGGTTGGGGAAGAACGCCCGGTCGATGACGAGCGCGGCGGCGGTGCCGTAGATGTAGAAGTCGTAGAACTCGATCGCCGTGCCGATGAAGCTCGCGACGGCGACACGGCGCAGCAGGCGGCGATCGTGCGGCCGCTCCCCGGCACCGGGGGCGGTGCGGTGGGCGGAGTCCGTCCGCTGCTCCGGTGTGCGGTGTCCGTACGGCATGGATGTCCCCCTGGTGCGTCAGGTTTCCGGACCGGTCGTCAGGAGGTGGCGCAGGATCTCCGCCACCTCCGCGGTGTGCGTGTGGGTGAAGAAGTGGCCGCCGGGGAGGGTGTGCACGCGCAGCGGCGAGCGGGTGTGCCGCTGCCACGCCCGCACCCGGGGGAGGTCGGTGAGGGGATCGGCCTCACCCATGAGGGCGACGATGCGGCAGTCGACGGCCGAGCCGGCTCCGGGGCGGTAGCGGCTGTGCGCCCGCAGGTCGCCGCGGAGGACGGGCAGGAACATGCGGCGCAGCAGCGGATGGTCGAGGAGGACGGCGTCGGACCCGCCCAGCGACCGGATGAACGAGGCCAGCCGCTCGTCCGGGTCGTGCGTGCCGTCGTCGCGGGGCGCGAGGTCCGGCAGTTCCAGCCGGGAGGGCGCGGGGTGCCCGGAGGCGACGAGGACGATCCGCCGCTGGTCGGGCAGGCGGCGGGCGACCTCGTAGGCCACCGCCGCTCCCAGACTGTGGCCGAACAGGAGCAGGGGGCCGACCTCGCGGACCGCGGCGGCCGCCTCGGCCGCCCGGGCCGCGAGGACGTGCACGTCGGTGAAGAGGGGTTCGCGGCCGCGCTCCGCGCGCCCGGGATAGCGGACGCCGGCCGTCGAGGCGAGGTCGGCCAGCCGTGCCGCGAGCGGCTCGTAGGAGTCGGCGGAGCCGCCCGAGTGGGGGAAGAACAGGACCTGCCAGGAGGTGGCGGGCGGTCCGGGCAGCGGGTAGCGGCGTATCCAGGGTCCGGCGTCCATCATGCCCACCGTTCTGCGCGAGGTGTCGGGGTCACAGGGAGCGCAGCAGGGCGAGCGTCCCTTCCAGTTCCTCGCGCAGCGCGGCGCCGGCGGCCTCGGCGTCCCGCTCCACCACCGCGGTCACCAGGGCCGTGTGGCCCTCCTCGCCGTGGTGCGCGTCCCCGGAGCGCAGGTCGAGCAACTCGATCAGATCGAGGAGGCGTTGCTTGAGGATCGGCACGAACTGGGTGAACAGGCCGGTCAGTACGGGGTTGTGCGCGGCGGCGACCACCGCCTCGTGCAGCGCGATGTCGGCCTCGACGAACGCGGCGTTGCCGGCCTCCCCGGCGCTCCGCCGTACGGTCAGCGCCTCACCCAGGGCCGCGACGTCCTCGTCGGTGCGCCGCCGGGCCGCCAACTGCGCGGCCTCCACCTCGACGAGCATGCGCACCTCGTAGACATCGGTGATGGCCGCCTGCCGGAGCTGCGTGGACCAGTCTTCTTCCGGTGTGGTCGCGATGACGAACACACCGGAACCCTGGCGTGCCTGGACCAGACCGGCGCCCGCCAGCGCCCGCAGCGCCTCGCGGACGGTCGAGCGCCCCACCCCGAGGGACTTGGCCAGGGTGGTCTCGCCGGGGAGCCTGGTCCCCACGGCCCACTCACCGCTGGTGATCTGCTCGCGCAGATGGGTGGTGGCCTGCTCGACCAGGGGAGAGGGGCGCAGGGCGCCTAGTGACATGGGAGATTCACCTTCCCGTACCTTTCAGGTTGTCTGAGGAGCTGAGTTGTCGCTACTATACCCGGCATGCTGCTGCGCGAGCTTCTTCTTCTCGGCCGCCGCTGCGGGGCCTGACGCGACCGGCACCCCGCAGCGGGGTTTCGGACTGCGCCGGTCTTCGCACGGCTGATCGAAAGAAGCTCCGTACCGATGACTTCCTCCTCCTCTCAGGGCGCGGTGTTCCCGACCCTGCGCACCCCCGCCGGTGACGTCCCGGCGGACGCGCCGCACTGGAACCCCCAGCGTCCGAGCGCGATGCCGCACCACCGCTACCAGTCCGCGCACGAGCGGGTGGCCCTGCCGCTGACGGACCGTACCTGGCCGTCGCGCACGCTGGAGCGGGCTCCGTTGTGGGTGCCCGTCGACCTGCGCGACGGCAACCAGGCGCTGGCCGAGCCGATGGACACCGAGCGCAAGCGCCGCATGTTCGACCTCCTGGTCACCATGGGCTTCAAGGAGATCGAGGTCGGCTACCCCTCCGCGAGCCAGACCGACTTCGACTTCGTCCGGCATCTGGCCGTAAGCGGCGCCGTCCCCGACGACGTCACCGTCTCCGTGTTCACCGCGGCCCGGCAGGACCTGATCGACCGGACCGTCGCGTCCGTCGAAGGACTGCCCCGCACCCTCGTCCACCTCTACACCGCGACCGCGCCCACCTGGCGTGACGTGGTGCTCGGCCGGTCCCGCGCCGAGGTGCACGCGCTGATCCACGAGGCCGCCACCCATCTGCTGCGCCGGGTCGAGGAACGGCCCCGGGCCGACATCCGGTTCGAGTTCTCGCCGGAGGTCTTCAACCTCACCGAGCCGGACTTCGTGCTGGAGGTGTGCAACAGCCTGTCCGACCTGTGGGAGGCGAGCCCCGACCGGCCGGTGGTCCACAACCTGCCGGCCACCGTGGAGATCGCCACCCCCAACATCTACGCGGACCAGATCGAGTACATGGACCGCCACCTGGCCCGCCGCGACGCGGTGATCCTCTCGGTCCACCCGCACAACGACCGCGGCACCGGTGTCGCCTGCGCCGAACTCGCCGTCCTGGCGGGCGCGCAGCGCGTCGAGGGCTGCCTGTTCGGCAACGGCGAACGCACCGGCAACGTCGACCTGGTGACCCTGGCACTGAACCTGTACGCGCAGGGCGTCAACCCGATGATCGACTTCTCCGACATCGACGCGGTGCGCGAGGTCGTGCAGTACTGCAACCGGCTGCCGGTCCACCCGCGCCACCCCTACGGCGGCGACCTCGTGCACACCGCCTTCTCCGGCACCCACCAGGACGCCATCTCCAAGGGCATGGCCCACCACGCCAAGCAGGCCGCGGAGCAGGGCGTTCCGGCCGACGAGGCGCCGTGGGCGGTGCCCTACCTGCCCATCGACCCCGGTGACATCGGCCGCACCTACGAGGAGGTCATCCGGATCAACTCCCAGTCCGGCAAGGGCGGCATCGCCCACCTCCTGCACACCCACCACGGCCTGGACCTGCCCCAGGCGCTGCGGCCGGACTTCTCCCGCACGGTGCAGCAGGTCACCGACTCCACCGGCGAGGAGCTGTCGCACAAGGAGCTGTGGGAGCTGTTCCGCACCACCTACCTCGTCCCGGCCCTGGACGGCCCGGTCACGCTGGAGTCCTGGAACGCCACCGAACCCGCCCCGGGGGAACACCGGTTCACCTGCACCCTGCGCAGCGGCGGCCGGGACCACCTCTGCGAGGGCACCGGCAACGGCCCCTTGTCCGCCTTCGCCGACGCCCTGAGCGGGATCGGCGTCACCGTGGACATCCTCGGCTACACCGAGCACTCCACCACCACCGGACCGAACAGCCCCGCCGTCGCCTACGCCGAGTGCCGTGTCGACGACGTGGTCCGCTGGGGCGCCGGCTGGGACACCTCGGTGCTCACCGCCTCCGTCCACGCGGTCATGTCCGCGGTCAACCGCTCCGGGCGGGTCACCTCGTGAGCACACCCCCGGTCCTGTCCGTACGGGACGTGGACGTCGTACGCGACGGGAATCCGATCCTGCACGAGGTGTCCCTGACCGTCCGGGCCGGCGAACACTGGGCGCTGCTCGGGGCCAACGGGGCGGGCAAGAGCACCCTGCTCGGTCTCCTCGGGGCACTGGCCCATCCCACCCGGGGCTTTGTCGAGGTGCTGGGCCACCGGCTGGGCCGGGTCGACATGCGCCGGCTGCGTTCCTATGTCGGCCATGTCAATCCGCGGCACGACCTGCGCTCACCTCTGAAGGTGCACGACGTCGTACTGACCGGCCTGACCAACACCCTGGAACGGGTGCCGCGCTGGGAGCCGACGCGCGAACAGGCCGGCACGGCCGACCGGCTGATCGCCCTGCTCGGCCTCGGTGACCGCCGCGACGCCCGGTGGCCGACCCTCTCCCAGGGGGAACGGAGCCGTGCGCTCATCGCCCGGGCCCTCATGCCCAGCCCCCGGCTCCTGCTGCTCGACGAGCCCGCCACCGGTCTGGACGTGGCCGGCCGGGAGCAGCTCATCGAACGGATCGACACCTTGCAGCGCACCTGCACGGGTCTGGCATCGGTGCTGGTCACCCATCACCTGGAGGAGCTCCCCCCGGGGACGACCCATGTGCTGCTGCTGCGGGACGGGCGCTGCCTGGCCGCCGGCCCGGCCGACGAGGTGCTGACCAGCGACCAGGTCAGCAAGTGCTTCGACCACCCGGTCCGCCTCACCCGGGTCGACGGACGCTGGAGCGTGCGGGCGGGCCGTCCGGCGGGGGAGCGGGGGGTGAACGCGGTGGCGGGGTGAGAGGCGGCGGTCGTGGCGGTGCATCCCCCTCGGCGTCCCCCTCGGGGCCCCTTCGGGCGGGACGCACCACCACGACCGGCCGTCAGACCAGGGACTCGCCGGCCTTCTCGACGGCGGCCCGGGCCCGCTCCCAGTCACCGCCGAAGTGGGTGCCCAGGGCGTGCAGCCACCGCTCGATGCCGAAGCCGACGCAACTGGTGGAGACCGGGCCGCCGTCGGGCAGGGAGATGGCGCACCGCTCGCCGAAGAACGTGTGATGGATGTTGACGGAGGCGATCGCCATGTCCTGGTAGACGTACTCGTGCTTCACGGGAATGATCTGCTGGAAGGCGGCACGGTCCCCCGTCCGGTCGTAGAACGGATCGGAGGCCGCGCGGCGCTCCAGCGGCAGACCCAGGGCGCCGGCCAGGGTCTCCAGGAAACGGGCCGAGTGGTCGAGATGGGTCGTGACCTGGTCGGGTGTGCCCAGCGCCACGACCTCGCGCATCCGGAACGCCTTCAGACGGCGCAGGGCGTCGAAGCGGTCCTCGTCGCGGAAGCACTGTCCCAGCAGGGTCACCAGCTTCCCGCCCGCGGGCACCTGCCCGCCACGGTGGTGCAGATAGACGCCGTAGCAGGCGCTGGAGGGCAGGGCGAGGTCGGCCGGTCGCAGCGAGCCGGGGGCGAACGCGCCGCCGGCGGCCTCCTGCCCGATGGCCCCGGTGCCGGCCTCGGTGACGTCCAAAGCAGAGGAGACCAGGGCCAGTTGCGGGAAGTTCTGGTACACGTCGAGGCGGGCCAGATCGGCGACCGGGAGCAGCGGTGGCACGGTCAGCGCGACCGCGCCGGCCGCCTCGGCCCACCGGACGCAGACCCGGTCCAGTGCCTCGGCGAGCCGGGTCGGTGCCTCCTCCAGCGCGACGAGTCCTTCGGACACCCGGACACCGTTCTTGATACTCATCCCAAGCTCCTTAGCGTGAGTGGCTGTTCGAGCGGCTGATCGAGCGGCTTCTCCGGAGGGATGCTCCGTCCGCCGTGGTGGAGCAGCGGCGGGGAGCGGCGGGGCGGCGCGCGCCGGGGGCAACACCCCTGACGGACACGGGCTTTCCGCGCACCACGGCAGTCGCTAAGGTAACACCTCTGAGGACCTGAGCACCTGAGTGATTCCGCTTAGGGCGAGACGATAAATCGAGAGAAGAAAAAGGGGCATTCAGTGAAAAAGGGACAACTCGGCTTCTTGACCGGCACACATGCGGTCAACGACCTGTACCAGGGGGTGATCCCCGCGATGCTCCCGTTCCTGATGACCGAGCGACATTACAGTTACGCCGCGGTCTCCGGCCTGGCCTTCGCGGCGAGCGGCGTCTCCAGCCTGTTCCAGCCGCTGTTCGGCGTCCTGTCCGACAGCAAGCCGCGCGGCTGGCTGGTCCCGGTCGGGTCCGTCACGGCCGCGCTGGGCGTGGTCGCGGCCGGCCTGTCCGACTCCTACCTGCTGACCTGGATCTTCGTCGCGCTCGCCGGGATCGGCATCGCGGCGTACCACCCGCCCGCGACCAGCCAGGCCCGCGCGGCCGGCGGCTCCTCGCAGAAGGCGATGAGCGTCTTCTCCGTCGGCGGGACCGTCGGCGGTGCCGTGGCGCCCACGGTGACGACCGTCGTCATCGGGTCGCTGGGCTTCGACGCCGGCTATCTGCTGGCCGTGCCCGCCCTGGTCATGCTGGTCCTGTGGGTGCTCAAGGGGCCCTGGATGCGGTGGCGCGGCCACGAGGAGGCGGCGCCGCTGGTGTCCGGCCCGGCCGGGAAGGCGGCGGGGGACGGCGCCGGACGGACCGACGACTGGCGGGCGTTCGGCCGGCTGGTGGTGGTCATCATCGGCTGGTCCATCCCCTACGTCACCGTCACCTCCATGCTGTCCCTGCACGCCCAGCGCGACCTCGGCCAGTCGGAGGCGGCGGGTGCCGTCGCGCTCACCTCGTACACCGCCGCCGGTGCCGTGGGTACCCTGCTCGGCGGCTGGATCGGGGACCGGCACGGCAGGATGACCTCGGTGCGGGCCGGGTATCTGGTGGCACTCCCGGCCCTGGCCGGCATCGTGTGGGCGCCCTGGTTCCCCGCCTTGGTGGTGTGTGCCGCCCTGTTCGGCGCCGCCATGTTCCTGCCGTTCGCCGCGCAGGTCACCCTCGCCCAGGACTACCTGCCCAACCGGCCCGGCACGGCCAGCGGTCTGACCCTCGGCATGGCCATGGCGGCGGGCGGCCTGTGCTCCCCGGCGTTCGGCTGGCTGGCCGACAACAGCGGCCTGCCGTCCGCCTTCTACGCCCTGCTCGTCGTGTTCGTCGTCCCCGTCGGCCTCGCGCTGCGCCTGCGCGACCGGGTGCTGCCGGCGGCCGGCCTCCGTTCGACGCCCACCGCCGAGACGGCGGACTCCGGAGCGCCCTGATGATCCCGGTCGCCTTGCATTCCTGAATAATTCTTTACCGGAATCTGTCAGATGCCCATCATGTGAGATACCCATTGTGAGTCCCTTCGCGGTTACGTACCGTGTGACAGGCAATCGAAAGTGTTCCACCAGCCGTCAAAGCCGTACTTCAACAAGGAGAAATCCATGAAGATCGACTGGGATGACCACGAGGAACTCAAGGCAGAAGGCATCGCAATGTCGCGGCGTTTCGCCTTCGGGCAGGAAATGTCCTGCCTGAAGGTGGTCGCCGATCAGTCCGGCGACCTCGGTCTCCCGCAGCACTGGCACGAGAACGAGCAGTGGGTCGTGGTGACCGAGGGCTCCATCCGCTTCGTCTGCGACGACACCGAATACGAGCTCAACGCCGGTGACGTGGCCTACATACCGTCCCGCCAGCGGCACACCGCCACCTTCGTGGGACCGGAGGGGGCCGTCCTCATGGAGTTCTCGGCCCCGCCGCGGCTCGACCTGGCGCCCGGCTCGATCATGCCTTCCTCGATGAAGTTCGACTGAGGTCCACAAAAAGCGCTCACGCCTTCTTCGATCACGTCTATGGGGGATCGATCGTGCGAAGCAGTGTGTACGGCAGGACCACTTCAGAGAAAACCATCCACGAGGTATTCGAGCACATCGCCCGGAGATATCCGCAGCGAAAGGCTCTGGTCGCCGCCGACGGCGCGGTGACCTACGCGGAGCTGGCCCGCTCCGCCCGCCGCGTCGCCCACCGGCTGACCGGCCTGGGCGTGGGACCCGGCAGCGTTGTCCCGGTCGCGGCCCGCCGTTCACCGGAACTGGCCGCCGTCCTGCTCGGCGTCCTGATGGCCGGCGGGGCGTACGGCGTCCTGGACGTGCGGTGGCCGCCGGCACGCGTCACGCGGCTGCTGCGCACCATGCGGCCCGCGGCCGTCCTGGCGGACGCCACGGGCTCCGCCCGGCTCACCGAGGCGGACGTGGACCACGTCACCTTCCCCGAGCTGCGCGGCGCGGTCCCGCCCGCCGTCCAACTGCCCCAGGTCTCGCCGGACGCCTGCGCGACCCTGTTCTGGACCTCGGGGAGCACCGGCAGCCCCAAGGCCGTACTGTCCCCGCACCGCGCCACGACCAGGCTGTTCGCCCCGGACGGATTCATGGACTTCGGTGAACGGCCGGTCATGATCCACGCGGCGGCCGTGGCCTGGGACGCCTTCAGCCTGGAGCTGTGGGGGATGCTGCTCAGCGGCGGAACCGCCGTCGTGCACGAGGACGACCTCCTCCTGCCGCCCGCGATCCGCGCCCACGTCCAGGACGCCGGCGCCACCCACCTCTTCCTGACCCCGTCCCTCTTCGACGTGATCGTGGGCGGCGACCTGACCTGCCTGGCCGGACTGCGCGCCGTCCTGCTGGGCGGGGACAAACCCTCTCCGGCGAACTGCCGCGCCCTGCTCGACGCCTTCCCCGGCATCGAGCTGTACAACGGCTACGGCCCCGTCGAGTCCTGCGTGTTCGCCACGGTCCGCCGCATCACCCGGGAGGACACCGACACGTCCGCCGGCGTCCCCGCGGGCCTGCCCGTCCCCGGTACGCAGGTGCACGTCCTGCGCGACGGGGAGCCGGTGCCGCGGGGCGAGACCGGCGAGGTCGCGATCGGCGGCGCGGGGCTCGCCCTCGGCTACCTGGACGCGCCCGAGCAGACGGCTGCCGTCTTCCGGCACCTCACGGTCGACAGCGAACGCATTCCCGTCTACCACACCGGCGACCAGGGCCGGGTGGACGAATCCGGAGTGCTTCACCTGAGCGGGCGGAAAGACGCCCAGCTCAAAATAGCCGGGCATCGCATCGAACCCGCCGAGATAGAACACGCCGTCCGCACCCTGGGCAGCACCCGATCCGTGGTCATGCCGATCCCGGACCGCAGCGGAATGCCGCGCATCGTCCTGTTCGCCGAATCTCCCCCGAAGGCGATGACGGAACAGGAGATGCTGGGCCGGCTCCGGGAAACCCTGCCCTCCTATCTGGTTCCCTCGGCCGTCCACTTCGTCCCGTCCATGCCGCTCCTGGACAACACGAAAATCAACAAGCGAGAGCTCTCGGCGCGCTTCGGTTACACCTCCTGACGGCGCTTCCAGAATTCCGAACCTAAGGAATCGACACGTGAGCACGCATGCCCAGACGGAGGAGAAATTCTCCGTCGCTCTTGAATCCATCCAAGGAAAACGGCGGATCGAGCGAATTCTGGAGGCAGCCAACGCCCTGCTCGACCGGTATTCGGCGGAGCCCGACCACACGGAACGCCTGAGGCTCGCGCACGAGCTGATCCGACGGAACTTCACTCCGCAGATCGCGATCAAATTCGGTGACCTGACCCTCGGCCCCGAGGACCCGGAAACGGCTTTTTCCGGCGAAACGCTCTTCCACTGCGAAATACAGGGGCCGGACGGGACCGGCGGCTCGCTCACCGCCGCCTACACGGCTCCCGGCTCGCTCGGACTGACCGGCCCCGAGTGGCTGACGGCGATGCGGCTGCTGGCCGGCATCGGCGGCCTCGGTACGGGGAGTTGGATGTCATGCTCACGCTAACAACATCCGAGTCCCCGGCCACTCTCCTGGCGCGGCCGTACTGGCACCGGCACCTGCCGGCCGGCCCGGACGTGCACCGACTGGACGCCGGGCTCTTCGCCGTGACGGGCAACGCGGCCGTCCAGGAGGTGCTCGCCCACCCCCTGATCGTGGCCGACCACCCCCTCAAGGCCAGCGCACGCGCCTTCGGCCCCAACGTGCTCGACGCCGACGGACCCAGCCACCGGGCGTTCCGTGCCCTGCTCGCCCCCATCCTGTCCGCCGGGCGGATCGCCGAGTACAAGCGGACGCTGATGCCCGGTCTCATCCGCTCCCTGGTCGACAGCGTCGCGGGCAGCGAGACCGACTCCTTCCACGACACCTACGCGCACCGGGTGCCGTACGGCATCGTGTGCACGATCCTGGGCATCGACGCCGGTCTGGAGCAGCGCTTCCACCGGCTGACCCGTCCGCTGGCCCGGCTGCTGGACTACCCCACCCGGGAGACCGACGAGACACACGCCAACGTCGGCGAGCTGCTGCGCCTCATCGAGGAGCAGCGGGCCGCCGGGGCCGCCGGGGCGCACTCCCTGCTGGAGACCATCGAACGGACCCGGGACCGCAAGGGCATCTCCCTGACCGACAGCGAGGTGCGCTCCACGGCCCTGCTGTTCTTCCTGGCCGGCACGGAGACCAGCAGCGCCTTCATCACCTCGCTCGTCTACTGCCTGGGACGCGGCATCTTCGACCTGGCCGAACTGCGGGACGAGCAGGTCCGGGACGCCTGCCTCGAAGAGGTGCTGCGGCTCTACCCGCCGGTCCAGACGATCGTCCGCTTCGCCGCCGACGACCTCACCGTCCACGGGGTGACCGTGCCCCGGCACTCGGCGGTCCTCGCCTCGGTCGCCGGCGCCAACCGCGACCCCAGGGTCTTCACCCACCCCGACCGGTTCCAGCTCGGCCGGAACCCGAAGGGCTCGATCCCCTTCGCCGTCGGCGCCCACGCCTGCCCGGGCGCCATGCTCGCCAAGACGGAGTTCTCCCTGATCGTCGAGGAACTCCTGGAGCGCTGCTCCGAGGTGGTCGTCACCCGTGACCGCCGCGGCATGGAGAGCCAGTCGTTCTCCCACCCCACCGACTTCTCCGTCGAGTTCAGGACCAGGTAACCCCGCACCCGGTATCGGAAAAGAGGACACAGTGGAAAGCACCAAGATGGCGTCGCTGCGCACCTGGCTGGACGGCCTGCACGAGCGGCCGCTGGACATCCAGGACGACACCGACCTGATCCAGTCGGGCGCGGTCACCAGCCTCCAGTTCGTGCAGATGGTGATCGAGATCGAGCGTCTGCACGGCCAAAAACTCGACCCGGGCGTGATCAACATCGAGTCGATGCGCACCCTCAAGGCCATCGACACCGCCGTCTTCCAGGCCGCCTGATGGCGGGGGACACCCCCCGGGTCGCCGTGGTCTCCGGAGCCTCCTCCGGCATCGGCGCGGCCGTGGCCGAGGAGTTCCTGCGCCGCGGCCACACGGTCGTCGGCCTCTCCCGGCGCGGCAACCCGGACCTGGCCGGCCGGCCCGGCTACCACGACCGCCGCGCCGACCTCCGCGACGGCGAGGCCGTACGGGCCGCGCTCACCTCGGCGGCCGGCGTCACCGCCGACGGCATCGACGCCGTCGTCCTCAACGCCGGCGTCTCCCCGGACCCGGTCGACCTGGTCAAGGCCGACTGGGAGACGGTGGCGGACACCTACGAGACCAACGTCCGCACGGCGCTGAACCTCCTCCAGGCCACCGCCGGACCGCTCAAGCAGAACGGCGGCGGCTCCCTGACCTTCGTCGGAGCCAGCCTCGCCAACGGCTACCGGCCCGAACGCTATGCCTACGCCGCCAGCAAGGCCGCGATGACCACCCTGATGCGCGCCTGCTCCGTCGAGTTCGCCGACGACGGCGTCGTCGCCAACGAGGTACGGCCCGGCCCGGTGGCCACCGCCATGACGATGGCCGGGCTGGACGGCGAGGTGAACGAGCAGATCATCCGCGCCATCAACGCCGGATTCGGCACCGACTGGCTCAAGTCCCCGCGCACCGTCGCGGAGTGGATCGTCACCATCGCCGCGTTCCCGTCCAACGGCCCCACGGGCCAGGTCTTCAACTACAGCCGCAAGGTCCTGTGACCCCGCCGCGCGTCCACCCGACCCCCAAGGAAGGCAGGCAGACCGCCATGTCGAACCACCCCTCCGCCGAGCAGCTCCTCGACCTGTTCAACTGGGCCTCTCCAGCCATGCTCGTCACCGACGCCGACGGCGCCGTGGTGCTGGCCAACAAGGCCGCCACGGAACTGCTCAAGGACGCCGCCGCCACCGGTGCCGGGCTCCCCGGCGCCCTCGGCGTCGGCGACTACGCCGCGCTGCTGGCCGCCCAGGCGCCGGTGGAGAACCGTGCCGTGGCCTTCGCCCACCCCGACTTCCCCTCCGGGTACGCCAACGTCGGCTTCGACGAGGTCGACGGCGCCACCCACGGCTTCTGGGCGCTGCGCCCGGTCACCACCCACCCCACCCCCTCCCCGGCCGCCGGCGAGGGCTCCTCCACCGCCCAGGCGTGGATCCGCCAGGTCGACCGGGCCGACCCGTCCTACACACCGGCCGGCGCCGACGCGGTCCCGTACCTCCAGGCGTACTACGACCACTGCCCCGTCGCCATCCACCTGATCGAGGAGGACGGCACGGTCGCCCACGCCAACTGGAAGGACATCGCCATCGTCGGGGCGAGCGAGCGGCCCGACACCTACGTCGGCCACCACATCCGGCGCATCTACGCCGACCAGGACGTGGTCGAGGACTTCCTGGGCCGCTGGGGCGAGGACGCGCCGATCATCGACTTCCGCGCCGACTTCCTCAACCAGGGCGAGCGCGTCCCGGTGGTGATCTTCTCCACCGCCAACGTCGAGGGCGACAAGCTGAAGAACACCCGCTGCTTCGTCTTCCCCGACAGCCACCCGGACCGCGAGCGGGACCAGGTCAAGGCGCTCGACCTCAGCTTCTGAAGCTTCCGACCTCCCCGCGCCACGCTCCGCCCCGCCACCGGGGCGGAGCGGTCCGACCGTGACGCCGGGCCCCGGCGAGCGATCCCCGCCGGGGCCCTTGCGCGCTCACGAAAGCCCGTCCCGCACCCGGAGTGAACATGGCTCACACCCCTGCCCGACCGGGCGCCCGGCTCACCGGCTGGGACCCCGAGGACGAGGACGCCTGGCACCGCGGCGGCCACCGCGTGGCCCGCCGCAACCTGGTGCTCGCCGTCCTGGCCGAGCACGTCGGATTCTCCGTATGGACGCTCTGGTCCGTCCTCGTCCTGTTCATGTCCCCCGAGATCGGCCTCGGCTTCGGCCCGGACCGCACATTCCTGCTGGTGGCCACACCCACCGTCGTCGGCGCGCTGCTGCGGCTGCCCTACGCCCGCGCGGTCACCCGCTTCGGAGGCCGCGACTGGACGGTGTTCTCCACCGCCCTGCTCCTCCTGCCGGCCCTGGCGGCCGCCTACTTCGTGCAGCGGCCCGGCACGCCCTTCGGGGTGTTCCTGGCGATCGGCGCCCTGGCCGGCGCCGGCGGGGGCGGCTTCGCCTCCTCGATGACGAACGTCGCCGCCTTCTATCCCCGGCGCCTGCAGGGCTGGGCCCTCGGCGTCACCGCCGGCGCCGGCAACCTCGGCGTGGCCGCCGTCCAGCTCGTCGGCCTCCTGGTCCTCGCGGCCGCGGGCGACACCCACCCCGCCTACGTCGCCGCCGTCTACCTGCCGCTGATCGTGGCGGTCGCGCTCCTCGCCGCCTGGAAGATGGACAACGTCGACACCGTACGGACCGCACCCGGGGCCCAGCGCGAAGCGGTCCGGGACCGCCGCACCTGGGCGGTCTGCCTGCTGTACATCGGCACCTTCGGCTCGTTCGTCGGGTACGGCTTCGCCTTCGGCCTCGTGCTGCGCCACGAGTTCGCCCTGACACCCCGTGAAGCCGTCGGCTACACCTTCCTCGGCCCGCTCCTCGGCGCCTTCTCCCGGCCGCTGGGCGGCGCGCTCGCCGACCGGCTGGGCGGCGCCCGGGTCACCTTCTGGGCCTTCCTCGGCATGGCCGCGGGCACCGGCGTGCTCGTCCTGGCCACGCGCGCCGCCTCCTTCGCCCTGTTCGTCGCCGCCTTCACCGTCCTGTTCGTCCTCACCGGACTCGGCAACGGCTCCACCTACAAGATGATCCCGGCACTGTTCGCACACCAGGCCGAACGGGAGGTGACGGCCGGCTCCGACGCCGGCGAGGCGTTCGCCCGGGCCCGGCGCCTGTCCGGCGCGGTCATCGCCGTCGCCGGAGCCGTCGGGGCGCTCGGCGGCGCCGCCGTCGACCTCGCCTTCGAGCTGTCCTACAGCGGATCGGGCTCCGGCACCCCGGCCTTCGCCGCCTTCCTCGGCTACTACGCGCTGTGCCTGGCCGTCCTGCGGACCCTGCGGCCGGCCCCCGCCCCCGCCGGGCCCGCCCCGCACCACCCGGACGCCGCGAAGGAGGCGAGCCGTGCCTGAACCGCCCACGCCCGTACCCGAAGTGCGCACCCACTGCCCCTACTGCGCCCTGCAGTGCGGCACCGTGCTGCGCGGCGACGCCGATGTCGGTGTCAAGGTCAGCCCGGCGGACTTCCCGGTCAACCGGGGCCGGCTGTGCCAGAAGGGCTGGAGTGCCGCGGACGTCCTGCACACCGCCGACCGGCTCACCCGCCCGCTGGTCCGCGGCACCGACGGCCGGCTCGCGCCGGCCTCCTGGGACACCGCGCTGGACACGGTGGCCCGGGGCCTGCGCACCCTGCGCGAGAGGCACGGACCGGATGCCCTGGCCGTCCTCGGCGGCGGCGGCCTCACCAACGAGAAGGCGTACCTGCTGGGCAAGTTCGCCCGGCTCGCCCTGGGCACCGGCCAGATCGACTACAACGGACGGTTCTGCATGTCCGCCGCCGCGGCGGCCGGCAACGCGGCGTTCGGCCTCGACCGGGGCCTGCCCTTCCCCGTCACCGATCTGCGCGAGGCCGACACCGTCCTGCTGGCGGGCGCCAACGTCGCCGAGACCATGCCACCGCTGATGCAGCACCTCGACCGGGCCCGGCTCGTCGTCGTGGACCCCCGGCGCACCCCCACCGCCGAGCGCGCCGCCCTGCACCTGCAGCCCGTGCCCGGCACCGACCTCGCGCTCGCGCTCGGCCTGCTGCACATCGCCGTCGCGGAGGACCTCGTCGACCGGGACTACGTCCGTACCCGCACCCACGGCTTCGACGCCGTGGCCCGCCGTACGGACGACTGGTGGCCGGAGCGGGTCGAGGAGATCACCGGCGTCCCCGCTAGAGCGCAGCGCCGGGCGGTGCGGATGCTCGCCGAGGCCCGCGGCGCCTACGTCCTCACCGGCCGCGGCGCCGAACAGCACAGCAACGGCACCGACACCGTCGCCGCGTTCATCGATCTGGCGCTCGCCCTCGGGCTGCCCGGCCGCAGGGGCAGCGGCTACGGCTGCCTGACCGGGCAGGGCAACGGACAGGGCGGCCGGGAACACGGCCAGAAGGCCGACCAGCTGCCCGGCTACCGCTCCCTCACCGACCCGGCGGCCCGCGCCCACGTCGCCCGGGTCTGGGGCGTGGCACCGGACACGCTGCCGGGACCCGGCCGCAGCGCCTACGAACTCCTCGACGCGCTGGGCCGTGACGGAGGACCGCGGGCCCTGCTGGTCTTCGGGTCCAACCCCGCCGTCTCCGCCCCGCACGCCGCGCACGTCACCGAGCGGCTCGCCGCCCTCGACCTCCTGGTCGTGGCCGACTTCGTGCCCTCGGAGACCGCCCGGATGGCCGACGTGGTGCTCCCGGTCACCCAGTGGGCCGAGGAGGAGGGGACCCTGACCAGCCTCGAAGGCCGGGTACTGCGCCGCCGCGCGCTGCTGCCGCCCCCGCCGGAGGTCCGCAGCGACCTGCGCGTCCTGCACGACCTCGCCGTACGCCTCGGCGAGCCCGCCGACCGCTATCCGACCGCGCCCCGCGAGGTGTTCGACGAGCTGCGCGCCGCGTCCCGCGGCGGACGGGCCGACTACTCGGGGATCACCTACGACCGGCTGGACGCCGGGGAGACGCTGCACTGGCCCTGCCCCGACACCCCGGGCGACCCGCACCCGGGCACCCCCCGCCTCTTCCTCGACCGGTTCGCCCACCCCGACGGCAGGGCCCGGTTCGCCGACGTCGACCACCGGGGGCCGGCCGAGGAGACCGGCCCGGCCTTCCCCCTGTACGCCACCACCGGCCGGGTCCTGGCGCACTACCAGTCGGGCGCCCAGACCCGCCGGGTCGGCGAACTCACCGACGCCGTCCCCGAACCCTTCGTCGAGGTCCACCCCGACACCGCCGCCCGCTGCGGCCTGGCCGACCGCGCGCTGGCCCGGGTCGTCTCCGCGCGCGGCGGCATGACGGCGCGGGTGCGCACCGACGCGACGATGCGCCTGGACACCGTCTTCGTGCCGTTCCACTTCCCCGGCGACGGCCGGGCCAACCTGTTCACCCACCCCGCGCTCGACCCCCGCTGCGGCATGCCCGAGTTCAAGGTGTGCGCCGTGCGGCTCGCCCCCCTGTCAGGAGTGACACCTTGAGTGCCCCGCACACCGTCCTCGTGGCCGGCGGCGGCCCGGCGGCCCGACGGCTCACCGACCGCCTGCGCCACCACGGCCACCTGAACGTCCGCACCGTGCCGGACGACGGCCCCGGCACACCACCCACCGGGGAGACCCGCATCGACCGGGCCCACCGCCGGTTCGTGACCCACGCCGGCGGACGGGAGAGCGCGTACGCCTACGACACCCTGGTCCTCGTCCCGCGAGCCCGGCCCCTGCTGCCCGACCTGCCCGGCCTGCTGGACTGCGGCGGCCGCCTCACGGACGGTGTCCTCGTCCCCGGCACGGCCGCCGCGGTGACCTCCTCGGGCCCCGTCACCGTCCTCGGTGACGGCCCCCCGGCCGTGGAGCGGGCGAGCGCCCTCGCCGCCCGCGGCGTTGACACCACCCTGGTGTGCTCCTCGTCCCAGCCCCTCTCGGCGTACCTCGGCACGGTCTGCGGCGGCATGCTCGCCGAGGAACTCGCCCGCGCCGGGGTCACCGTCCGGCCCGCGAGCACCGCCGTACGCCGTACCCCCGGGCTCCTCCACCTGGCAGACGGCACCGCCCTGCGCGCCGACACCCTCGTCCTGTGCCCGGACACCGCCCCCGACACCCGCCTCGCCCGCGCCGCCGGGCTGCGCGTGGCCCACGGCATCGTGGTCGACGAACGGCTGCGCACCAGCGACCCGCACATCCACGCCATCGGCGACTGCGCCGAGGCCGGCGGACGGCTCAACACCGGCCCCGGCGCCGCCTGGGAACAGGCCGCGACCCTCGCCGCGATCCTCGCCGGCCGCACCGCCGCCTACCGCCCGGGGCCGCCCGCGCTCCGCCCGCGCCTCCACGCGACGGACGTCGCCGCCTTCGGCAGGCTCGCCGACCTCGACCGCCCCGGCACCCGCCTGATCGCCCTGACCGACCCGGCCGGCCGGCGCTACGCGCGGCTCGCCCTGCGCGGCGACCACGTCGTCGCCGCCGTCCTGCTCGGCCTGCCGCAGGCCATCGCCACCATCGGACTCCTGCACCGGCACGGCCGGCCCCTGCCCGCCGACCGGCTCGGCCTGCTGCTCGACCTGCCCGCCCCGCCGGCCCCCGGCCGGGAGAGCGCGCACGACGCCCCGGTCTGCCTGTGCAACAACGTCTCGCGGCGGACCCTGCACACCGCCTGGCGGGCGGGTGCCCGTACGGTCCCGGCCCTCGCCGGGGCGACCCGCGCCACCACGGGCTGCGGGGGCTGCGGCCCGGCCGTGGCGCAGCTGTGCGGCACCTGGGCCGCCGGGCTCCGCGACGGCGAACTGGAGGCGGCGTCGTGACCCGGACCCTGCTCGTCGTCGGCCACGGCATGGTGGGCCACCGGTTCGTCGAACAGCTCCGCCTGCGGGACCCCGGCCGGACCTGGCGCGTGGTCGTCGTGGGGGAGGAGCACCACCTCGCCTACGACCGCGTCGGCCTCTCCTCCTACCTGGACGGCAAGAGCCGCGGCGACCTCACCCTCGTCGGCGCGGAGCTCCTCAACGACCCCCGAGTGGACCTCCTGCTGGGCAGTGCGGTCACCGCGGTGGACGGCGACTCGCGCACGGCGCGCACGGCACACGGCGCGCACCTGCGCTACGACGCGCTGGTCCTCGCCACCGGATCGCGCCCGTTCGTCCCGCCGGTGCCGGGGCGCGACCACGACGGCTGCTTCGTCTACCGCACCTTCGACGACCTCGACGCCCTGCGGGCCGCGGCGCGGCCGGGACGTGTGGGGGTGGTCGTCGGCGGCGGGCTGCTGGGCCTGGAGGCCGCAGGCGCCCTGCGGCTGCTCGGCATGAGCGCACGGATCGTCGAGACCGGGCCCCACCTGATGCCGGCCCAGCTGGACGCGGGCGCCGCCGAGGTGCTGCACCGGCACGTCACCGATCTGGACATCGGCCTGCACTGCGCCACGTCCGTGGCGTCGGTCGACGCCGGAGCGGACGGCCGGGTGGCCTCGGTGACCCTCGGGGACGGCGCCGTGCTCGACGCCGACGTGGTGGTCTTCGCCGCGGGCGTCCGGCCCCGCGACGAACTGGCCGCACCCCTGGGCCTGGCCCGGGGCGAGCGCGGCGGGTTCGCCGTGGACGCCTTCTGCCGGACCGCCGACGAGCGGGTCTGGGCGATCGGGGAGTGCGCGGCGGTGGACGGCCGCTGCCACGGCCTGGTGGCCCCCGGGTACCGCATGGCGGACAGCGTGGCGCGTCAGCTGACCGGGCAGGTCCCCGAGCCCTTCGACAGCACCGACACCCCCGTCGCCCTCAAACTTCTCGGTGTCACCGTCGCCACCGTCGGCAGCGTGCGTCCCGACCCCGCCCAGGCGGTCGAGGCGGTCTTCACCGAGGGAACCGACCGGTACGCCAAGGTCCTGCTGAGCCGGGACGGCGGCGCTCTGCTGGGCGCCGTCCTCGCCGGCCACACCGGCTCCTCCGCCCTCATCCGCTCCCTCGTCGGCCGCCGGCCGCCCGCGGACCTGGAACACCTCCTGCTGCCCTGACCCCGCTCGCCGCACTGCGCCCCGAAAGGACCCCGCGTTGAACACGATCGCCTTCCTCGGCCTCGGCACCATGGGCAGCCCCATGGCCGTCAACCTCAGCGAGGCCGGACACACGGTGTACGGCTGGAACCGCAGCGAGAGCCGGACGGCCGCCCTTCTCGAGGCGGGCGGCCGGCGGGCCGCCTCGATCGCCGAGGCCGTCCGCGCCGCCGACACGGTGATCACCATGCTCCCGGACGCGCCGCAGGTCGAGGAGGTCGCCTACGGTCCCGGCGGCGTCCTCGCCCACGCCCGCCCCGGCACCCTGCTCATCGACATGTCCACCATCGCCCCGCGCAGCTCCGTCCGGCTGGCCCGCGAGGCCGCCGAGCGGGGCGTACGCGTCCTGGACGCCCCCGTCGCGGGCGGCGAGACCGGGGCGGTGGAGGGCACGTTGTCCATCATGGTCGGCGGAGAGACCGCCGACGTCGAGGCGGCCAAACCGGTCTTCGAAGCCCTGGGCAGGACCGTCACACACTGCGGCCCGCACGGTCTCGGCCAGACGGTGAAGGCCGCCAACCAACTGGTCCTCGCCGTCACCCTCCAAGCCTGTGCCGAAGCGGTGGTCTTCCTGGAGAAGGCCGGCGTGGACCTGGAGGCCGCCTTCGACGTCCTGGACGGCGGCCTCGCCGGCTCCCGCGTCCTCACCCGCAAACGGGCCAACTTCCTGCACCGCGACTACCGGCCCAGCTTCACCCTGGGCCTGCACCACAAGGACATGGGCATCGTCACCGACACCGCCCGCGAACTCGGCGCGGCGATCCCCCTGGGCAGCATGGCCGCCCAGCTCATGTCCTGCGCCGTGACCCGGGGCGACGGATCCCTCGACCACTCCGCCCTGCTGCGCGGAGTGGAACTGCTCAGCGGCCACGACCCGGCACGGTGAGCGCGGGGTGCTCGCCACGCTGCGGCGCGGCGAGGGCCGGGCGCATGATGGGCAGGGCCACCTTCCCCGTGTGGGGTGTCACCACGTCGGCCGCGCTGCCGGGCAACTGCCAGTGCGCGAGTCACGAAGGCGACGACGGCCGGCGCCCGCCGATGGGACCGGCCCGCCGTGCCGCCCGGCGGCCGGTCGCGGCCGGGCAGGTCGAGATCACCCAGGGCGGGAAGCCCGTCGACCCGGCGGAGGCGCACGGCCCGATCCGCATCCGCCGCGCCGGTCGCGACGCCCCTGGTTGAGGCACCGCGGCCGGCGGACGGCACTGCTGTGACGACGCGTGTCACGAAACCAAGCATGCGTAGGCACGACCGCGCCCGAGAGCCTCACCAGGGAGGCCGGAAGCTCACCGGCTGTCCCGGGCCGTCACGAGGTGGGTGGAGGCGCCCTGTCACTCCCGATCGTTCCGGGTGCCCCGCCCGGCCCCTGCACCACTACGGTGCGACGGCGCCCGCAAGACCGACCCGTACGGAGACCGGGGAGCAGCGATGCCGATGTCCGCCACCACCACCTGGCCCGCCGCCGGTCCGCTCGGCGACCCGGAGCGGCAGGTGCTCGCCGCGGTCGGCCGGGGGCTGCGGGACGACGAGGTCGCCGCCGCCCTCGGTCTGTCCGAGGACGCCGTGGCCGAGTGCCTCGCGCGTATCCGGGTGACGCTCGGTCTGCGCGACCGCGCCGCCGTGATCGTGCACGCCTTCGACTGCGGCCTGGCCGTGCCCGGCCGTGACCCCCGCGCCAGGCCGGTGCGGGCGGCGGCGGCGAAGGTACGGATCTCCCTGCTCGGTCCGCTCCAGGCGTGGCGGGACGGGCGCCCCCTGGAGCTGGGGCATCTGCGCCAGCAGGCCGTCCTGGCGGCGCTCGCGCTGGGCGCCGGCCGGTCCCTGAGCCAGCGGGAGCTGCGCGCCGACGTCTGGGGGCCGGAGTCGCCGGCCGCGAACGTGGTGCCGGTGTACGTCTACCGGCTGCGCAAGGCGCTGCGCGGCGGAGGTGCTCCGGAGCCGGTCATCGAGCACGGGCTGCGCGGCTACCGGCTGGCCCCCGGCGCGGTCGACGTGGACGTGGCCCGCATGGAGGACCAGATCAGCGGCGTCGGTGCGGCGGAGCGGGCGGGTGACGCGCGGGAGGCGGTGCGCCGCTGCGCGCGGGCGCTGGAGCTGTTCCGCGGGGAGCCGCTGACGGGTCTGCCCGGGCCGCTGGCCGAGCTGGAGCGGCTGCGGCTCACCGGGCACCGGACCGCCCTCGTGCAGCGGAAGGCGGCGTGGCAGCTGCGGCTCGGCCTGGACGCGGAGGCGATTGCCGAGCTGTCCGCCCTGACGGCCGCGCATCCCCACGACGAGCCGGCGGCCGCGCTGCTGATGTGGGCCCTGTACCGCAGTGGGCGCCAGGCCGACGCCCTGGGCGTGTTCGAGCGGGCCCGCCGGCTGCTCGACGACGACCTCGGGGTGGAGCCGGGCCGGATGCTGCGGCGGGTGCACCGGATGATCCTGCGCGGGGACGAGGCCGGCCCCGTCCCCGTCCCCGCGGCCGGGTCCGTGCCCGGCCCCTGAGTCACCAGGCGGCGGGATACCAGGCGCCGTTGTACCACTGCTCGTTGGCGCTGTCGTTGTGGAAGTCCATGTTGAAGTCGTTGGGGTAGTTCGCCACGTGGTTGTTCGGGTAGGTCCAGATGCCGGCCGACTCGTCGCAGACGTAGTCCCAGTGGCAGATCGTCTTGACCGGCACGTTGCCGAAGTACCGGTCGGCGCCGGCCAGCGGGGCGCCGACGATCCCGCCGAACGGTACCGAGCCGCCGTTGGCGCCGGGGTCGCCCTGGCGCTTGGGGTCCGCGATGAGGATCGCGTTGACGTTGCCGAAGGTCTGCCAGTTCTCAGTGACCCAGATGTGCACCACCGCGGCGCCCAGCGAGTAGCCGCCCATCTTGACGTGCTGGCCGGGGCACGCGGCCCGCTGGTCGCGCACCAGCCGGTTCAGCTCGTTGACCCCGGCCCGGGCGCTCGCGCCGTTGGGGATGGTGGTGGGGTATCCGACGTGCTGCTGGATGTTGCCGGTGAAGCCGTCGTTGTTCCAGGAGCTTCCGGTGCCGCCGACGACGATCGTGTACGTGCCCTCGCACGGAGCCGCCGCCCTGGCCGTCGCGGCCTGCGCCGTGGACACCTGGGCCAGTGAGAGACCCGCCGTCAGCAGCAGTCCGGCCACCGCGGCCGTCGTCCTCTTCGCTCGCATTCCGTTCCTCCCCATGTGGTCCGTGTACGTCATGAGGCTGGCAGCGGCCGATGACCTGTCGATGAAACGCGCGGTGAGCCGATTCCATCGGTATTTCATCGGTGTTCTCTACCGTCGTCCGTTCCACCCGCTTGATGACGGTTGCTTCTTGACGGAAGGGATCACCGTGCGAAGACGCGGCTTGTACCGCGCCCTGCTCAGACTGGCCGTGCTGGCCGGTCTGGGGGCGCTGCTCATCGCAACGACCGCTCCGGTCGGTGTCGCCCGGTCCGGGCCCGGTCCGGATCCGGGCGACGACCGGTCCGGTGTCTCCCGGTACTTCGCCGGCCCGGAGGGCTTCGCCGCCATCCCGACCGAGCCGTGCGACCCGGCCGGCCCGTCGGCCGCCGACGGCACGCTGGCCGACCGGCTCAACCCGCAGCTCGGCGCGAAGATGGCCGGCCATCTCGACGCGTACCGGATGTCCTGCGCGCGGATGGTCACGCAGGCGGTGAAGGACCGGGGGCTCAATCAGCGGGCCGCGGCGATCACGATCGCCACGATCATCGTGGAATCCAGCATGAACAACTACTCCGAGGCCGTCGACCACACCAGCATCGGCCTGTTCCAGCAGCAGGACTGGTGGGGCACCCGCGAGCAGCGCCTGGACCCGGTCCACGCCACCAACGCCTTCCTGGACGCGATGGAGGGGCTGTATCCGGGCGGCTCGTGGAACGACGTGCCGATCGGCGAGGTGTGCTGGCGGGTGCAGCAGCCGCGGGAGGACCTGCGGTACCTGTACGGCGTCGAGGCGGGCGACGCCACGCTGATCGCCGACGCGCTGTGGTCCGGTACGAGCACCGGTCCGGCCCACCCGTACCACTCCGGCCGGGTCGTGTCGGCGCGGTCCGCGGACGGGCGTCTTGAGGCGTTCGCCGCCGCGGCCGACGGCATCCACCACGCGTGGCAGACCGAGGTGAACGGCGCCTGGTCGCCGTGGCGGTCCGTGGGCGGCCCGCGCGACGCGCAGCTGGCGGTCGCCGCCAACGCGGACGGGCGGCTGGAGCTGTTCGCGCTGTCGGAGACGACCTTCGACCACATGTGGCAGACCGGGCCGAGCGCCGGGTGGTCCGCGTGGGAGAACTTCGGCACCGGAGGGTCGCGGGTGGCGGCGGGCACCAACGCCGACGGCCGTATCGAGGTGTTCGCCTCCAACGCGGACGGGGTGTTCCACCGCTGGCAGACCGCGCCCAGCGGTGGCTGGTCCGGCTGGGCGGGCACCCACGGCGGACCGGCCGACGCGCGCCTGGCCATGGAGACCGCCCCGGACGGCAGGCTGGAGGTCTTCGCGCTGTCCGACGCCACCTTCGAGCACCTGTACCAGACGGGTGTCAACGGCGGCTGGTCGGCCTGGGAGAACTTCGGCACCGGAGGGCATGCCGTCACCACCAGTCACAACCAGGACGGCCGGCTGGAGGTGTTCGCCTCCAACCCGGACGGGGTCTTCCACCGCTGGCAGACCAGCCCCACCACCTGGTCGGCGTGGACCGGCACCGGCGGCATCCCGGACGCCGAGCTGAGCACGGCCCGGACGGCCGACGGGCGGGTCGAGGTGTTCGCGATCAACTCCACGACCGCGAAGCACAGTTGGCAGACGGGTCCGAACGCGGCGTTCTCCGGGTGGGAGACCTTCGGCGGGGGCGGCACCGCGATCGGGACCGGGACCAACGCCGACGGCCGGATCGAGGTGTTCGGCACCAGTCACGCCGGGGTCTACCACCGGTGGCAGACCGGCTTCGCCACCTGGTCGGAGTGGGCCTGGCTGAACGACTCCGGGCCCGCGATGCCGTAACGCCTGCCGCGGGGGGGG